>JBOGNS010000459.1:0-22499 GCA_050747305.1 Candidatus Acidiferrales bacterium
AAGCTAGACGGCCATCGGGCGAGACAGCGGCTTCGTGCGGACCTTTGCCGGTGGGCACGCGCGCGGTAACGGTGAAGGTTTCAGGATTCACGAGCGCGGCTTCGTGGTCGGATTTATTCAGCACGATCAGCGTTCCGGCGGCGTAGGCGGAAGCCGCCAGCGCGGCGACGATGAGAACCGGAATCGTATAGCCGAGAAGTCTCCTCACAGATGTCCTCCTCACCAGAATGCCAATTCCATCATGGACGAAGGCCACGGGCAAATAGCCACTTTGCTATACTCGCAGAAGAGAGAGGTGGTCTATGGACAAAGTGGAAGCTATTGAGAGCCAGGTGAAGGAACTTTCCGGCGACGAGATGGCCCGGTTCCGCGCGTGGTTCGCCGAGTTCGACGGCGAACATTGGGACCGTCAGTTCGAGGCGGACGCTAAAGCAGGGAAACTGGATGCGGTGGCGGAGCGCGCCCTCGGCGACCACGAAAAGGCAAAAGATCAACGCCGAGAAACACGGAGTAGCACAGAGGCACACAGAGGCTAGTACTGACTTCCGACCTCAGGCTTCCGACTTCTCACTTCCGCTTTCCCTACCACCGATCACCTAGCACCTATCACCTGTAGTTGTAAAAGCCGCGGGAGGATTTGCGGCCCAGCCAGCCGGCGGCGACCATTTTGCGCAGCAGAGGGCAGGGGCGGTATTTGGAGTCGCCGAGGTCGCGGTGCAGAACTTCCATGATGTTGAGGCAGGTGTCGAGGCCGATGAGGTCGGCGAGCGCCAGCGGGCCCATGGGGTGGTTCATGCCCAGGCGCATCACGTCGTCGACGGCTTCGGCGGTGGCTACGCCTTCCATCACGCAGAAGGCGGCTTCGTTAATCAGCGGCATGAGCACGCGGTTGCTGACAAAGCCGGGCGCGTCGTTCACAGCTACCGGCTTTTTGCCGAGGCGCTCGCAGAGGGCAAGCGTGGCGGCGAAAGTGGCATCGCTGGTTTGCAGGCCGCGAATCACTTCTACCAGCGCCATCACCGGCACCGGGTTCATGAAGTGCATGCCGATGAATTGCTCAGGGCGGCGGGTGGCGGCAGCCAGTTGTGTGATGGAGATGGAAGAAGTGTTGCTGGCGAGGATGGCGTGCGGCGGGAGTAGCGCGTCAGCTTCTTGCAGCACTTTGAGTTTGAGGTCGAGTAGTTCGCTGACGGCTTCGACGACGAAATCGGCTTGCGCCAGCGCGGCGGAGTCAGTGGTGGGCTGGATGCGCGCGAGGATGGCGGGCTTGTCGGGTTCAGGGACAGCGCCTTTCTTGATTTCGCGGTCGAGATTTTTGGCGATGGTGGCGAGCGCGCGGTCGAGGAATTCCTGCTTCACATCGCGCAGGATCACGGTGAAGCCGCTCTTGGCAAACACGTGCGCAATGCCATTTCCCATCACGCCCGCGCCCAGCACGCCGATGGTTTTGATCTGCCCGATGGACACCGTACCCCCTTTGAGGCGTTGTGAAGCGGCAAGGTTACAGTGGCTAGAGGCGAGTGACAAGGGAAAGTCAGCATCGCTGGACGCGACATGGGTCTATCTCACGAAGATGATAATTAGTTGGATACCGGGGGAGGTAATCACCTGGTGAACAGCCATCAGACTGCATTCACATGGTTTAGCAGATTTATTGGGTGACAGCGAACTTTTCCCTTGACAACCCCCCCCCCCGCATTCATTCATGGTTGCTATAACGTGTTCGTTACCCACCGGATAGGACCCGGACACAGTCGAGAGGAGGCCCTATGCGAAAGTTCGTGTTCAAGGGAAGGTGGTTACCGTTTATAGCGCTGGCGCTGTTACCGTCGGCGACGTATTCCCATATCAACGAATGCTGTGTGACTTGTCCCAGTGGACAGCGCGTCTGCTTTGATACGAGCACCTGCGAGGGGTGGGCGTGCTGGTGCAAGTTCGAGCCTGATGGCGACGAAGCAACTCTGATGTGCGATGAGGGAGGCAATCAATGAAGACAAGAACGAAGGCCAAGAGGATCCTTCTCGTTTCAACTCTGCTGCCGGTTCTTAGTCTGATCGTTTGCGCTTCGTCATTCGCCCAGCAGCGGGCGCTGGCTGCCAAGGTCAACAATCTGCCCGGCTGCCCTCTCCAGTTGGAACGGGCAATGGTGGAAAGCGATATTCGCGGAATTCGCTTGGGACAATTGACACTCCACTCGACAGGCGGCGTAAAGATGTGGGCCGCCAAGTACCGCTTGACGTACGAGGACGGCGAGCGGGATACAGTGTATGTGATTTCACCCGTCGGGGGTCGCGGGCTGCAGGAGCGAAAAACCATCGAGAAGCTCGGTGGTTATCATCGCGGGGATCGCAAGACACATAGACTTAAGGAAGCCGTAGTCGAACTGTTTTATGTCCAATCCAGCGATGGCGCGGAGTGGGGTAAGGACGACGGTGGAGTCTTGGCGCGCGCCGCCGGAGAGCGTCTACTGATGCAGGCTGAAAGACAAAGGCTGCTAGATATTTACAATAAAGGCGGGGAATCCGCCCTGGTTCAGCGGCTCTTTCAGCCAGCCAACAATCAAGAAGATTCTCGTGCCGCTGCAACACGCGAGTCTTTGATTCGCGTGTATAACGCGAAGGGAATCGAAGGCGTTATCTCAACTTTGAGGAAGGTTGAAGTCCGAGGACGAATGATCAAGGTGCTGCCCGGTAGGCCGTGAGTATTCTCCGCCGACAATCAATGAACGGGCAGGCGGATAGGCAGGTCGGTTGGAGGTGGCCGCGCTGAAGCGCGGCGCTACATGGGCGCAGCCCTTCGTGCCGCAACCGCTCCGCTCAGGGTAAACAAGCAGCGCCCCTACGGGAAGCCGGCAGGATGCCGGCGGTACCTAGCGTTCGATGGCGAGGGCTACGGCGTTGCCGCCGCCGAGGCAGAGGGCGGCGATGCCGCGCTTGAGGTTGCGGCGGTGCAGCTCGTAGAGCAGGGTGACGAGGATGCGGGCGCCGGAGGCGCCGATGGGGTGGCCTATGGCGACGGCGCCGCCATTCACGTTGACCTTTTCCGGGTTTAGTTTCAACTCGCGCATCACGGCGATGGCTTGCACGGCGAAGGCTTCGTTGAGCTCGTAGAGGTCGACGTCGCGGTCGCGATCCCAGCCGGTTTTGGCGAGCAACTTTTCGACGGCGGTGACCGGGGCCATCATCACCCACTTGGGTTCGACGCCGCTGGTGGCTTGCGCCACGATGCGCGCCATGGGCTGCTTGCCGAGCTTCGAGGCGACGCGCTCGCTGGTGACTACGACGGCGGCGGCGCCGTCGTTGGTGCCGGGCGCGTTGCCGGCGGTGACGGTGCCGTCTTTCTTGAATGCGGGCTTGAGCTTGGCCAGCGCTTCCATCGTGGAATCTTCGCGCGGCGACTCGTCTTTGGTGATGCGAAGCGGCTCGCCTTTTTTCTGCGGCACTTCCACCGGTACCATCTGCGATTCGAAGAAGCAGGATTTGGTGGCGCGCACCGCTTTCTGGTGCGATTCCAGCGCAAAGCGGTCCTGCTGCTCACGGCTGATCTTGTATTTTTCCGCGACCAGTTCGGCGGTGCTGCCCATGTGGTAGTTCTCGTAGGCTTCCCACAGGCCGTCCTGGATCATGGAGTCGATCACTTGCGCGTGGCCGAGGCGATAGCCGGTGCGCGCTTGCGGGAGCAGATAAGGGCAATTGGACATGGACTCCATGCCGCCGGCAACGACGATTTCCTGTTCGCCGAGCTGCACAGCATTGGCGGCGAGGCCGATGGCTTTGAGGCCGGAGCCGCAGACTTTGTTGATGGTCATGGCGGCGACGCTGTGATGCAGGCCGCCTTTCAGTCCGGCCTGGCGCGCGGGATTCTGGCCGAGCCCGGCTTGCACCACGTTGCCCATGATGATTTCGCCGACTTGCTGCGGCTCGATGCCGGCGCGATGCACCGCTTCAGCAACGGCTTTGGCGCCCAAGTCCACGGCGGAAAAAGACGCAAGCCCACCCTGAAATTTGCCGACCGGGGTGCGCACGGCGCTGATGATGACCGGGGTATCCATGATTTGCTCCTTACTTCGACTTTCCGACTTACAACTGCGGACAGGCCCTTCGCGACGCGACGCCGCTCAGGGTAAACAAGAGTGCCTGTCCTGCTTAGCCACAGAGGCACCGAGACACTGAGGAACGCGATTGATTTGCCTCAAGCCAGTATAGGGCCGCGCTCGTTGCTTGGTCAATTTTACTGCGAGCGGTGCGCGGTGGCCATCCTGGCTTCGTAGAGTCGATTGACGCGCGGCTGAATAAACCAGACCCCGAGAGGGAAAAACCATAGGAGAAAGAACGGCCCCGCAAAATCGCAGAACGATGCGTGTCGTTCTGTTTCTGCCTGCACCAAGCTTTTCGAAACAAAATAGAGGTTGTAGAACATGCAGAACATCGCGAAAAGATGGAATGGAAGTATCAGCGCGAAAAGACTAGGGCGAAGGTTCAGGAAGAAAAAGACGAAAGGGACGATGTAAACCGCAGGAAAAATCACCGCGAGTCGAAACATCCGCAAGTCCAATTTCAGCGGCGGCTTGACAATTGAGTTGAGAAAAGTGCCCAGCGACCAGAACCAGGCGAGGAACGAGAAGATGTAGAGCGCTGTTACGAGGACAAAGGCGGCGCCAAGGTTTCCAGGCTCCTGCGGCGCTTGCGTGGAGCCGAGCATAGCGCTTAAGCCCGCTATCTGTCCAAAAACAAACAGACCGATCAACAAAGTGAAGATCTGCCAGTGCTTGGCGCGAAGGAAAAACCCACTGATCATTAGGCGGTGAGAATAACAAGAAGGTCGCCGCGGGGAAAGGCTTATGCCTCACCGTCTCAGCCTCACGTCTCGGTGACTCTGTGGCGATGACGAAAAGCGGACAGGCAGAGTGCCTGTCCTACTAGCCGCGGACGCGGACTTCGCTGAAGCTGAGGATGACGCGGCCGCCGGGGGCGGGGCGTCCGAAGCTGAACAGCGGGCGATAGCGGGAAAAGAGAATGACGGAATCGAGCTGGCGGCGGACTTCAAGGGTGTCGGGGCCGACGAGGATGTCGTAGTCCACGGCTTGCCCGTCTTCATTGACGACCGCTTCGACGATGAGCAATTGTTCCTGGCCGTCGGCGTAGGCTTCGGCGCCGGGCATGGGAAATGGCGCGAGCGCTTCGAGGCGCGCGGGCTGCATCATGTGGATGGGGATGTCATTGGGCACGGCGCCAAGCGGCACGCCGAGCAGCAAGTTGTAAAAGACCAGGGAGAAGGTGAGCAGCGCGGTGGCCACGCCGCCGGTAGCTGGCAGCGCCAGCGGCGCGAGCATATTTTCCGCGGTGATGGTGATGCGGCTCCACGCGCGACGGCCCCACGGCTCGGCATCACGCGCGCGCTCGAGCGCCACGCGCACACGCACCGCAAGGTCGGCGGGTGGCGCGGGCCGCTCGCTGCGCGACATCAGCGCGGAAAGCTGGCGATACTTGCGTAATTCGCGGCGGCAAGCGGAGCAGGCATCCAGATGCAGACGCAGCCGCGCCTGCTCTGCGGCGGGCAGGCCGCCATCGAGCGAACCGGGGAGCGAGCGCCGAGCCATCTTGCAGGTCATTCGCCACCTCCCGATGGATTGTCGTCCAGTGCCGCAAACATACTGACCGAAGAATACGAGGCGAGCGGCGTGCTGCCGGCGGCGCCGCGCGTCTCGCGAGAATGTTGCCGGCGCCGCTGCTGCCGGCAACGCTCCTGCTGATCGAGCCACGGAGCGAGCGCCTCGCGCAGCGATTGACGTCCGCGCACGATGCGTGACTTGACTGTGCCCACGGAAACTTCCAGCACCTCGGCTACCTCGTCGTAGGAAAAGCCTTCCAGATCGCGCAGGATCACCGCGGTACGAAACACTGCGGGCACTTGCGCCAGCGCCGCGTGGACCACCTGCTGCACTTCGCGACTGGCAAGCTGATCAAAGGGCGAGGCATCTTCGTCTTCCAGGTCCATCGCCGGCGCGCCGGTGGCTTCGTCCGGCGCATCGAGTGTCACCTGCTGGCGGCGATGCCGCCACCACCAGCGGCGCTGGTTGAGCGCCTCGCGCACGGCGATGCGGTAGAGCCACGTCTTGAGCGAGCTGCCGCGGCGGAAGCCGCGAATCCCGCGAAAGGCTTTCAGGAACACTTCCTGCGCCGCGTCAGCCGCATCGGCCGAATTCCCCAGCATTCCGTACAGCAGGCTGTAAACAGGGGTCTGGTAGTGCGTCACCAGCAGATCGAAGGCGGCTTCCGAGCCGGCCTGTAAATCGGTGACGAATTCGGCTTCGTCAGAGGCCCAGGGCAGAGCGCGGGCAAAGTCTGCCATCTGTGTGCATCCATCGGCCGCTTCGGTGGCTTGAAGCGGCGCTGCGAGTTGGGCCGTCCGGTGCTGAGCCACGATCGCCTTTCGGGCGGCTGCGGTCTCGCGCTACCGGGTCATACCTATAGACACCGGCGCGCCGCCCTTTGTTCCCGTAGGATACCAGAAATGCGCGTATGGTTGGCTGGCGTGTAGCGGCGGCCTTCAGGCCGCCATTACGCTGGAGAATGCGATTGCGCTTCGCGTGGCGAACTCGGTGAGGTGGGGACCTGAAGGTCGCCGCTACACATCGCAACACTTCCGCACTGTGCTCCAACTGCGCGTGGTGACGCGCTTGCCGAACTCTTTTTCGAGGATGTCCATTTGGCGAAGATTTTTGGACCATTGCGGGCCCAGCGTAAGCACGGAGCAAACGTCGCGACCGGCAATGCTGAGAATCTTGTAGCTCTTATCCGGCGAGAGGTAAGGAATTTTCAGTGCGGTTTTCGGCTTCTCGGCCAGAAACGTGACGAAGAGGCGCGTACGCGGCGTTACGCGGATGCCCTTGAACGGGTCCGCATCGAGCAAGCGCTGCAGCTCGCGGCGCGTGCGCAAAATCACGGCGACCTCCATCGCGAATGCCTTTGTGATTTGCCGCTCGATGCGCTGCGTGAGCTTCGCCGCGTCTGCCGCGCTTGCGCCGTCGGCGTCGAAGAGCACGTTGCCGCTGGCCAGCAGCGTGCGCACGTTCTGGAATCCGTCTGCGGCCAGCGCTTCGCGCAGCCCTGCCATGCTCATTTTCTTGTTGCCGCCGACGTTGATGCCGCGCAGGAATGCCACGTAGGAAGTCATAGTGATGCGCGTGCATGCGAGGCGCGCGCGCCCTGTAACATACCAGAAAAGCTGCGTCAGGCTGCGCGTTTGACCCAGCGTTTAGCGGGTGCTATAAAAGATGCAATCCTTCGGTGGGGCCGTGGCGCAGTTGGGAGCGCGCCTCGATGGCATCGAGGAGGTCGAGGGTTCGAATCCCTTCGGCTCCACCATTCGCCCGCTGGGCACGGCTAGGGTCCTTTCTCTTGTGCCTGCTTCCATTCCTCGACGGTGCCGAACTGACGGTTGCTGTTTGTTTCCTGCGCCGTAATTACGAGTCCGGCGAACACGTCTGTAATTTCCGGAAAGCGCTGAGTAAGCAGTCGAATCAATCGTTTGTTTCGGTTGTCCACTTCTTGATTTGTTTTCCAGGCGGGCAGCTCGTGAAAGACTTGCAGGTAGACGTCGCCGCCAACCGCCAGTGGACCGATTCGCCAAACTCGAAACTCGTCGTGTTCGGAGGCCCACACATAAGGAACGGCACCTCGAAGGGATTGGGGAACTGGAAGGTCTGGGATACGTTGCTGGATTTCGGAATGCAGTCCGAGTTGAAAATAGTTCCCCCGATAAGCGAGCTGAAGGGCAGCATAATGCAGAATGACGGAATTGAAGTGATGGTCTTTGGCGGCCTCCGCCCGAGCCCTTCGCCAGGTGTCGGCAGCCGTCCAGCTTGCCAGAGTTGAAGCGCCGCCGTGAAAACCATTTATCTCCCATCCGGTGGCGCCACGGACCATCCAGAGCGCAAAGCTCCATTGGTTGTTGCGCGCGTCAGCGATAACCAGCACGTGGACCTGCTCTTTCTCGCTCTCAAGAGCGACTGCGGCCCATTTCTCAGGATCGCTGGAAGAACCACAGACTACAGATGGCGGTGTCCAGCCGACAACCTTCGGCGAGTAAATCCTGTCGACACGAGCATCCCGGAACGGAGCCATCTGCAGAAAAACTTGCTGAACAATTCCCGCAAACTTTTCGGCCGTTATGCTGGCTTTTGCGCCATCCGATAGTTGGCGATAGGCGGCTGGCCAACTTTCGCTTGTCAGCGCCGCCACGAACGAAATGGCGTTAGCCTCAACAGCCTTCCTCATATCCGAGGGCAATTTGTGGCCTTCGGCGCACGTACTAACAAATACTCCGCCTTCCTGAGACGCAGCGTGCGTCGCCAGAAGACATATGAGTGCCAAGCAAGACGCAACGATTTGAACAAGGCGGCGTATGTGCCGCATCGCGATCCAGCGGTGGAGAAAGACATTGGCCATTGGGCTGTCCCGGCACGCATTATCGCACCTTTACCTGATGGCGAGCATGGGGTCGGGGCGGACGGTTAGGGCGCCAGTGGCGGAGGCGGGGCCGGCTTCGAGGCGGAGGCGGTAGGCGCCGGGGGTGACTTCGGGGCCGCGGGGTAGGTTGCCGAAGTTGACGGCTGGGAACTGCGCTTGGAGTTGTTCGTGGAGCGCGGCGAATTGCGCGTGGGTTTTCGCGGCTTTGAATTGCTCGCGGAATTTGACGAGCCATTGTTTCTGTTGCGCAGTGGTGGCGGGGGCGGTTTCGAGGCGCTCGACGGCGCGCTGGATGCGGCCGATGAACTGCGCTTTCTGCTCGGCGGACGGCTCGGCGCGCAGGTCCCACACAGCGCGGTTGATGCCCGGATTGCCGACGACATCCAAAGTGCGCACGAGATTCCCTTCCTCATCCAGAATGGTGAGCACGACGTCGCGGGCCGGCTCTCGCAGGTAGTAATTGATGAGCGCGCCGCTCTCGAGGCGGCCACGGACTTTGGAGGCTTCACTGCGCTCGGGGATATAGGGCGGATTGGGCGCGGCGAAATAGAAATGGCCGCGCACGCCGCCGCGGCTCTGGTCTTCCCAGATGGTGGCGGGCCGCTGCTCGAAAAGGTGCGCGGCTTGGGCTTGCACTTCGGGTGTGAGTTGCTGGAGCGGGGTGATGTCGTCGAGCACCCAGAAGCCGCGGCCATGGGTGCCGGCGACCAGATCGTTGTCGCGCGGGTGGATGACGAGGTCGTGCACCGCCACGGTGGGAAATCCGTTGATGAAGTATCGCCACGTTTGTCCGCCGTCCTGCGAGATGAACACGGCAAACTCTGAGCCGGCAAAAAGCAAATTGCGATTCCTGAGGTCTTCGCGCACCACGTAGAGCGCATGGCCGTGCGGCGAGGCGGGCGATTGGCGCTGGGGAAACCCGCCGGAGAGATCGGTCCACGTCGCGCCGTAGTCGCTGGTCTTGAAGAGGAAGGAGCGGAAGTCGGAGCTGCGGTGGCCGTCGAAGGTGACGTAAGCGACGGCGGCATCGAAATGCGAAGCTTCCACCGAGCTGACCCAAATGCCGTCGGGCACGCCGGTGATGTGGCTGCGTACATTGGACCACATAGCGCCGTTGTCGCGTGTGACTTGAATGTTGCCGTCGTCAGTGCCTATCCAAATCACGCCTTTACTAACGGGCGACTCGGAAATGGCGGTGATGGAGCAGTGGGTCTCCGCGCCGGTGGCATCGCGCGTAAGCCCGCCGGTGTTGGGGTCGGTTTTTTTCGGGTCGTTGGTGGATAGATCGGGGCTGATGATTTCCCACTGCCGCCCGCTGTCGGTGGTGCGGAAGAGATAGTTGCCGCCGAGGTAGAGCGTGCTGCTGCTGTGCGGCGACATCACCAGCGGGGCGCGCCAGTTGAAGCGGAAATTTTCGTCGGGAAGCTGGCGCGGGTTGCGCGGCTTTTCTTTCACCACGTCGGAGTAGTTGGTGATGTTCTGCGGGACGGGCGCGGAAGGCTCGATGCTGTGCGTAAACATGTCGTAGCGGCGGAAGCTGCCGTTTTCCGCTTCGGTATAGGCTTTGCGCCAGTCGGCGGGATCAATCTGGATGAACATGCCATCGCCCCAATGCAGCTTCCAGAAGCTGTCGTTTTGCGTGCCGCGCACGTCGCGAGAGAAGTGCGGGCCGCACCAGGTGCCATTGTCTTGCGTGCCGCCGCAGACCATATATGGGTCGCGCATGTCGAGGCCGACGGCGTAGAACTGGCCGATGGGCATGTTGTCGAAGAGGATGAAGGTCTCGCCGCCATCGTGGGTAAGCGTGAGGCCTTTGTCTTTACCGAGGTAGTAGCGGCCGGGGGTGACGGGGTCGTGCCACATGGCGTGGTAGTCGAGGCCGCCTTCGAAGCTGGCATCGCCGGGGACGAAGGTGCGGCCGCCATCGCGCGAAATACGAATCGTGGTGGTGAGCAGATACACACGCTGGTGGTCGTGCGGATCGATGTGGATCTGGCTGTAGTAAAACGGGCGATTGTTGTAGCGATTGACGAAGCGCCACGTCGCGCCTGCGTCTTCGCTGCGATAGACGCCGGTGCCGAGCTTGGTCATGTCGGCGTAGTCGGCGTGGTCTTCGGCGGGCCGGTTGCCGTGCTCGATCATGGCCATTACAATTTTCGGATTCTTGCGATGCACCGTGAGGCCGATGCGGCCGGTGTCGCCCGTGGGCAGGCCGGTGATGAGCTTCTTCCACGTTTTGCCGGCGTCGGTGGATTTGAAGATGCCGCCGTTGGGGCCGCCGCTATCGAAGCGCCACGGCTGGCGCAAGCGCTGGTAGAAGGCGACGTAGAGCGTGTTCGGATTGCCCGGATGCATCACCAGATCGGTGGCGCCGGTTTTGCCGTCGTTGGGCAGGCCGCCGGCGAGCTTGCTCCATGATTTGCCGCCATCGGTGGACTTGAACAGGCCGCGGTCGCCGTTGTAGGCCCAGAGGTTGCCGATGGCCGCGACGTAAACAATGTTGGGATCGGTGGGATGGGTGACGATGCGCGCGATCTGATAGGTGTCGCGCAGGCCGACGTTCGTGAAGGTCTTGCCGCCGTCGGTAGATTTGTAGATGCCATCGCCCCAAGCAACGCTGTTGCGGTTGTTGGCTTCGCCGGCGCCGACCCAAATGATGTTGCGATCCTTCTGGAAGATGGCGACGTCGCCGATGGACGCGCTGCCGTAATTGTCGAAGATGGGTTCCCACGTGGCGCCGGCGTTGACCGACTTCCACACGCCACCGGAGGCCGAAGCGCAGAGCACGTAACGGAAGTCGCTTTCCAGCGCTTCCACGTCCACCACGCGGCCAGCGAAATTGCCAGGGCCGAGGTTGCGCCAGCGCATGTCGCGCAGCAAATCTTCAGATGATGGCTGCGCCAAGGCGACCGGCGTAAGCAGCAGGATGGCAAGTGCAACGAGCAGCCAACGGCTCTTGACGATAGGCATCACTCCCCCGAAAGGTAATCTCCCACGGCAGCGGACGGTGGATTGTAACGCAGCACTGCACGCGTCAGAACGCGAAGATTAGACGGGCAGGGGCAGAGCCGGGTTGCGGCGCGCACGGCTGACAAAATGGGAACCTGCGGCGTCTCAGTTGCGTAGGTCTGCAAAGGTAGCGCGCCGAGTCAGGTGTGCACCGAGTTATGAGCTGGGTCTGCGAGTTCAACCCGCGAAGCGAGCTTCGCGGGGGGAGAACGGCGGCGAGCCGCCGCACTCCAGAAGCCGGCAGGATGCCGGCGCTACGAAAGGGAACCATGCAGAGCTTGTTGCAGGATGTTCGTTACGCGGTGCGGACGCTGGGGAAGGCGCCGGTGTTCACCTTGACGGCGGTGGCGGCGCTGGCGATTGGGATTGGGGCGACGAGCGCGGTGTTCAGCGTGGTGAATGGCGTGGTGCTGCGGCCGTTCGCGTTTGCCGAGCCGGAACGGCTGGTGGTGGTTTGGGAGTACATCCCGTCGCACCCGCTGAAGTACATGTTTTCTTCCCCGCCGGATTTCGCGGACTGGCGCACGGAGACCAATGCGCTGGAAAGCGTAGCGGCGTTTCGTCCGGTGGACTTGAACCGCACCGATGGCGAGCAGCCGGAGCGCGTTCAGGGCGCAAGTGTCACTGGCAATCTTTTCGCGACGCTGGGCGTGGCGCCGCAAATCGGCCGCGCGCTGCGCGAGGAAGATGATCAGCCCGGCGCTGCCGGCGCGGCGGTGCTGAGCTTCGGCTACTGGCAAGCGAATTTCGGCGGAGCGGCGGACGTGCTGGGGCGGTCGCTTACGCTGAATGGCGAGCCGTTCGAAGTGGTGGGCGTGATGCCGCGCGACTTCAAGTTTCCGGTGCCGTTTGGTTTGGCGCGGTCGGTGCCGGCGCCGCCGGCGGAAATTTGGACGCCGTTTCGCATGAACTACGCAGCGGGGCAGCGCGGGGCGCACATGCTATTCACGATTGGGCGTTTGCGTGATGGCGTATCGCGTGCGCAGGCGGAAGCGGCAATGATGGCGCTGGGCGCGCGCATCGCGGAAAAAGAGCCGAGCCATGCCGAGCGCAGCATCCGTGTGATGGGCTTGCAGGATCAAGTGGTGTCGGAGGTGGAGCGCGCGGTTTACATTCTGTTTGGCGCGGTGGGATTGGTGCTGCTGATTGCGTGCGCCAACGTGGCCAACTTGCACCTCGCGCGGTCCACGGCGCGGGCGCGGGAGATTTCGCTGCGCGCGGCCCTGGGCGCAGGACGCACGCGGCTGGTGCGGATGTTGCTGGTGGAGAGCGTGCTGCTGTCGCTGGCGGGCGGCGCAGCGGGACTGGTGCTGGCGGAGGCGCTGGTGCGCGTGGTGGTGTCGCTGGGGCCGCGCACGATTCCGCGGCTGGCGGAAGTGGCGCTGGATTTGCCGGTGGCGCTATTTGCGTTTGGCGTGGCGGTGGCGGTTGGCGTCCTGTTCGGGCTGGCGCCGGCGATGCAGGCGTCTCGCACGTCATTCGTGGATACGCTGAAGGAGGGCGGGCGCACGGGCAGCGCGGCGAGCGGGGCGCGGTTGCGGCAGGCGCTGGTGACGGCGGAAGTGGCGCTGTCGCTGGTGCTGCTGGTGTCGGCGGGGCTGCTGCTGAAGGGATTTGCGCACTTGCAGCAGATGAGTTTCGGCTTCGACAAATCGCAAGTGCTCACAGTGGGCATCAGCCTGCCGACGCGGATTTACAGCGCGCCGGAGCAGCGCGCGCAATTTTTCGAGAATTTGCTCGCGGGTGTCAGCGCAAGACCGGAGGTGGAAGCGGCGGGCGCGGCGATGGCGCTGCCGCTGGCGACCAATCCGCAGGGCACCGGCCTTGAGATTGTCAGCCAGCCGGCGAGCGAGGAGGAGCTGAGCATTGCGTTCGGGCTGATCACGCCGGGCTACCATGCGGCGATGAAGATACCCATCGTGCGCGGGCGCGACTTCACAGCCAGCGACCGCGCCGGGCAGACGTCGGTGGTCATGGTGAACGAAGAGTTTGCGCGGCAGTTCCTCGGCGCGGCAGACGCAGTGGGCCAGCGCATCCGGATTGGCAACGCCGGCGATCAAGTGCTGGAGATTGTGGGCGTCGCGGCCAACGTGCGGCATGGCGTGGCGGAGTTCGCGGGCGTGCGGCCGATGGTGTGGCGGCCGTATGCGCAGGCGTCGTGGGGATTGCCGATGTCAGTGGTGGTGCGCAGCCGGACGCAGGACCCGAACGCGTTGATCGCGGTGGTCCGCGAGCAGGTGGCGCGGCTTGACGCGGGATTGCCGGTGTATGACAGGCGCACGATGGAGACGGTGTTCAGCGCGGCAGTGGCGCAGCCGCGATTTTCCATCACGGTGCTGGGACTCTTCGCTGCGATCGCGCTGGCTTTGGCGGCGCTGGGTGTGTACGGCGTGCTGGCTTACTCGGTCAGCCGGCGACGGCAGGAGATGGCGATCCGCGTGGCGCTGGGCGCGCAGCGCGTAGATGTGCTGCGGCTGGTGCTAGGCCAGGGAATGAAGATGACTCTGGCGGGCGCGGCCATCGGCACTGCTGGGGCGCTGGCGGTAACGCGTTTGCTGGAATCGCAGCTTTACGGCGTAAGCGCCTTCGACCCGCTCACATTTGTGGTGACGCCGCTGGTGCTGAGCGGCGTGGCGCTGCTGGCCTGCTATTTGCCCGCGCGACGAGCGTCGCGGGTGGACCCAATTGTGGCGCTGCGGCACGAGTGAAGCAGTGGCTAGTGGCGAGTGGCTGCGAGTGGCTAGTGGTTAGAAGAGTCGGATGATCGGTGATTTGTGATTGAGTGATTGCGCCGGCTGGTTGGTGTTCGCGAGCGCACAGTGTGTCTCTGCATCGGACAGGCTGGTCTGTTCATTTCCCAAGGCCATGTTGAATTGAAAGCACTTCTGCACAACGGGATGGAACTATGCTTGCGATGTCAGGGGTAGAACGGGTCGGACTCAGCGTGGAGGGTTGGACATGAACACATTCTCGCATGATTTGCGGCATTCGTTGCGGGTGCTGGCGCGCAATCCCGGGTTTGCGGTGGTGGCGGTGCTGACATTGGCGCTGGGCATTGGGGGCTGCACGGCGATTTTCACGGTAGTGAATGCGGTGCTGCTGCGCCCGCTTCCCTACCCTGATTCGCAGGAGATTGTCCAGCTCTGGCAGGTGGGGGAGCGGGGCGGACGCGGGCAATTTTCCGACCCGAACTTCGAAGACTTGCGCGACCAGAATCGCAGCCTGGAAGCGATGGCTGCATTCAGCGACGGCGCCATCGTTTCGGTGCTGGGCGGCGCGGAGCCGGCGCGAGTGAGCGTGTCGTCGGTGGGCAAGGGCTTCTTCGAGATCATGGGAGTGGCTCCGCTGCGCGGGCGGACGTTTGTGCCCGAAGAGCAGCGCGAAGGCGCGGCGGCGGCGGTCGTGGTGAGTCACCGCTACTGGCAGGAGCATCTGGGTGGCAACCCGAATTTCTCCGAAGTGAAGCTGCGGGTTGGGGAGAGCGTTGCGTCGGTAGTGGGGGTGATGCCGCCGGAGTTCAATTTTCCAGTGGACACTGATTTGTGGGCGCCGCGCGAACTCTACCCGCGCAACCCGCATCGCACGGGACACAACTGGCAGGTAATCGCGCGCCTGAAGGACGGCGTCACGGTGCAGCACGCGCAGCAGGACTTGAGCGCCATCGCGCGCGCATTGAAGGAGCAGTACAAAGATGACATTTGGATGAAGGATGTGGTGGTGCTGCCGCTGCTCGAGCAGCAAACCGAACGGGTGCAGACGGCGCTATGGGTGCTGCTGGGCGCGGTGTTCACGCTGCTGCTGATTGCGTGCGCCAATGTCGCGAATCTGTTGCTGGCGCATGTGACGTCGCGGCAACGGGAGATCGCGGTGCGCGCGGCGATGGGCGCGGGCCGCGGGCGGCTGGTGCGGCAGTTCCTCACTGAGAGTCTGGCGCTGGCGCTGGGCGGCGCGGTGCTGGGCACGCTGGTGGCGTCGTGGGGCGTGGACGCCATGGTGGCGCTGGGCGGGGAGAAAATTCCGCGAGCGAATGAGATTCGCATGGATAGCGTAGTGCTGCTGTTCGCGCTGGGGATTTCCGCGCTGGTGGCGGTGAGTCTTAGCGTGGTACCGGCGCTACGGCTCTCCGGCGCGAATTTGCAGGAATTGTTGCGCGAAGGCGGTCGGTCGAATACGGGCGGCGGGGGGCAGCGGCGGCTGCGGCATTCGTTTGTGGTGGCGCAGGTGGCGCTGACGCTGGTGTTGCTGGTGGGCGCGGGCTTGCTCGGCAAGAGCTTCCTGCAATTGCTGGCGGTGGATACCGGCTTCCGCACCGAGAGCGTGGTGCAAATGCAGATCGCCAGCCCGTACCCGGGCGATGACGCCGGCGCGGCGGTGCGCTTGGCGGAGTTTCATCGGAACTTGATGGAACGGCTGGAGACGATCCCCGGCGTGGATGCGGTGGGGGGGATTGACCAGTTCCCGCTGATGGGCTTCATGCGGGACGGGATGTTCCTGAAGATCCGGGGCGACGAGCCAGAAGACATCGAGCAACTGTTCGCGCTGGCGCGGCGCGATCCTACGCGCACGGGGACCGCGCTATTCCGCACCGCCAGCGAAGGTTACTTCCGGGCCATGAACATTCCGCTGTTGCGCGGGCGACTGTTCAACGACGGGGACGGTTACGACGCGCCGCACGCAGCGGTGATCAGCGAATCGCTCGCGGCGAAAGAGTGGCCCGATCAGGACCCCATCGGCCGCCGCGTACAATTCGGCAACATGGATGGCGATCTGCGGGTGTTCACGATTGTGGGCATCGTGGGCGACGTGCGGGACAGCGGCGCCGAACGCGACCCTGAGCCCATGTTCTACGGCAACTACGCGCAGCGCGCGAGGAATACCAGCAACTTCAATATCGTGATGCACGGGAACGCGCCGGCGGCGAGCGTAATCAGCGCCGCGCGCTCCGTGCTGCGCGAATTGGCGCCGGAGATGCCGCCACGCTTCCGCACCATCGAGGAAATTTTCAGCGCGTCGCTGGCCGACCGCAGCTTCAACCTGGCGCTGGTGTCGGTGTTTGGCGGCACGGCGCTGCTGCTGGCGATGATGGGCGTGTATGGCGTGATGTCCTACGCTGTGGTGCAACGCACGCAGGAGATTGGCATCCGCATGGCGCTGGGCGCGATGGGCGGCGATGTAGTGCGTCAATTCCTGCGCGAGGGCGGCAAGCTGATTGCGATCGGCGTAGTGCTGGGTTTGGCGGGCGCGGCGGCACTGGGCAAGTACGTGGCCAGCCTGCTCTACAACACCAGCGCGCGCGACCCGCTGACGTTTGCCACAGTGGGCGCGGCTATGGGCTTGGTGGCCCTGCTGGCTTGCTTCATTCCCGCGCGGCGGGCCACGCGAGTCGATCCCATGATTGCGCTGCGGCACGAGTGAGAGAGTGGCGAGTGGCGAGTGGCTGTGGTTAGTGGCTAGTGATGGCGGATAGCTGACAGCTCACAGCTTACAGTCGACAGCTAAACTTTAGCTGACAGTCGACAGCCTACAGTCGACAGCTAGAACAGGTTCTGACACGCTTCCTTCGCTAATGGTTGTCGACTCTGGCTGTCGGTTGTGAGCTATCGGCTGTGAGCTTCTTTTTCCCCGCGTGACCTTTTCCTTGCCGCAGGCGTCTATTAAGACTACAGTGTAGGGATAAATCCGGGGTGAGCATGGCGCGTCGGCTGGGTGAATTCGAACAATTGTTGTTGTTGGCGCTGCTGCGTCTGGGCGACGAGGCCTACGGCGTGACGATTCGGCGTGAGATTGAGCAGCGCACCGGGCGGAGAAATGTGTCGGCGGGCGCTGTATACACGGCGCTGGAACGGCTGGAGGCGCGGGGGCTGGTGCGCTCGGCATGGGGCGAGCCGACCGCGGAGCGCGGCGGCAAGCGCAAAAAATTCTATCGGATTGAGCCGCTGGGGATGAAAGCGCTGGCGCGCAGCTACACCGCATTGCAGCAGATGGCCCGCGGACTCGCGCCCAAGCTGGAGGCCAACTGATGCGCGCCGCCCGCCACCGCGAATCCAATTCGCCGCGGCTGGCGCGCTGGCTGCTGCGCCTCGGGCTGCGCGGCGCGGCGCGCGAAGCGGTGATGGGCGACCTCGAAGAAGAGTTCCATCGCCACCTGCTGCCGGAGATCGGTCCGCGCGCCGCGCGGCGCTGGTATTGGGAGCAAGCCCTGCGCTCACTGGCCGCGCGTCTCGGCATCATGCGAGCCAGCGCCGGCCATCAACCCGCCGCCGCAAACTCAGCAGAAGCCTTGCGCCCGCCGGCACAGAAAGGAGACTCGATCATGCACGGCTTCTGGCAAGACCTGCGCCACGGCGCGCGAACGCTGATCAAGAATCCGGGCTTCACCGCCATTGCGGCCCTGATTCTCGCGCTCGGCATCGGCGCCAATACCGCCATCTTCAGCGTGATCTACGGGGTGCTGCTCCATCCCCTGCCGTACGCGGAAGCGGAGCGCGTGGTTGCAGTTTTTCAAACCGATGCGCGGAAGCCCGGCGAACAGCTTCTGGTTTCACCGGGGAACTTCCTTGACTGGCGCGAGCGCGCCGCAAAGGCGCTCGAGCATCTTGCCGCGGTAAGTCCGTGGGCGGTTGAGTATCAAGGCGGCGATGAGCCGCAATCGTTCGACGCTGTGCTGGTTTCCGAAGGCTATTTTGCCGCGCTCGGTGTGGAGCCAGTTCTCGGCCGAACGTTTCAGCCCGAGGACCACAAGTCCGGCGCCGGCCGCGTGCTGATGCTGACTCACGGCCTATGGCAACAGAAATTCGGCGGCGATCCGTCGCTGGTCGGCGGCACGCTCGTCTTTAGCGGCGAGGCTTATACGGTCGCCGGCATCCTGCCGCCCGAGTTTCGCTCGCCGGTGTATCCCGGGCGCGGTATTTATGCTCCGCTGATTTTCTGGCCGGGCGCGGAGCAACTGCGATCGGCCACGTACCTCGGGGTCGTCGGGCGGCTTCGCCCCGGCGTCGCGCTGCGCGAGGCGGAAGCCGCGCTGGGTGTGGTCAACGCGCAGATCGCCGCGGAGCATCCACGCGCCGCCGCCGCGCTCGGCGCGCAGTTGATTCCGGCGCGCGAGCAGATTATCGGCGGCGTGCGTGCGTCGCTATGGACGCTGTTTGGGGCGGCAGCGCTGATCCTGTTGGTGGCATGCTCCAACGTAGCTCAGTTGCAGCTGGTGCGCGCCAGTCGCCGTAGCCGCGAATTCGCCATCCGCTTGGCATTGGGCGCGGGCCGGGGGCGGCTGTTAAGGCAGCTTCTCGCCGAGGGCGTTTCGCTGATCGCGGTTGCTTCGTTGCTGGGACTGTTTTTTGCGTACTGGGGTGTGGAGTTGCTGCGGGCATTCGCGCCAGGCAATATTCCGCGGCTCAGCGCCGTGCAGGTGAATACGCAAGTGCTGGCTTTTGGTGCGATGACCGCATCCGCCACTCTGATCCTGTTCGTCCTGGCACCGACCCTGCAACTCTGGCGGGCAAATCTGCAACCCGCACTCAAGGAAGGCAGCGGCGGGGCATCGGCCGGAGAGCGCGCGCATGGAGTGCGGAATTTCCTCATCGTGTCCGAGGTGGGCTTGGCCGTCGTGCTGCTCGTTGGCGCCGGGTTGCTGACGCGAAGCTTTGTCTCGCTGTTGCGAGTTGACCCGGGCTTTCAAAGCGAAAACGCGCTTTCGATGCAAGTGTTTGTTTACAACCGCTACGCAACTCCCGAAAAGCAAGTGACGTACTTCCGCGAAGCGCTGGCTCGACTGCGCGAGACTCCTGGCGTGGCAGCGGCAGGAGCGGTGTCGGCGCAGCCCTTTCTGTTTGGCACGCCGGGCTCTGTCCCCGTGAGCGCGGACGACTCGGCGGCAGCGCCAGGGCAGGAGCCGGTTGCGCTGGTGAACATTGCGGCCGGCGATTACTTCCTTGCGGCGGGCATCCCGCTGTTGCGCGGCCGCTCCTTCACAGATCACGACCACGCGGACAGCTCTCGCGTCGCGGTCATCAGCGAATCCATGGCGCGGCGTTTCTGGCCCGGCGCGGATGCAATCGGAAAGACCTTCACCGTGCAGCAGACGCCGCCGCAGCAACTGGAGGTAATCGGCGTGGTCGGCGACGTGCGCAACGAAGCGCTGGATGAGCCGCTGCAACCGCAGTTCTATCGCGCGCATGCCCAGTCGCCGAGCGGCGGCATGTCCTTCGTGGTGAAAACTACGTCGGATGCCAGCGCACTGCTGCCCGCCGTTAAGCAGGCCATTTGGAGCGTTAACGCGCAGCAGCCGTTCTATCGAATCTCCGCAGTCGAGGACCTGGTCAGTCGCTCCCTCGCCCAGCGCCGCTTCGTGCTTTACCTGCTGGGCGGATTTAGCGCGCTGGCGCTGGTGCTCGCGGCGCTCGGACTCTACGGCGTAATCAGCTTTCTCACCGCGCAGCGCACGCGTGAGATCGGCGTGCGGGTGGCGCTGGGCGCGCAGCGGCCGGAAATCCTGCGTATGGTCTTGCGCCAGGGCATGAGGTTGGCGGGTGCGGGCGTTGCGCTCGGGATTGCGGCCGCGCTCGCCGCCACACGTCTTCTGGGCGGCATGCTGTATGCGGTAACGGCAAACGACCCGCTTACCTACGCGGGCATCGCGCTCCTGCTGCTCGGCGTAGCGCTGCTGGCATGCTGGGCGCCGGCGCGGCGGGCGAGTAAAGTCGACCCTGTGGTGGCGCTTCGATATGAGTGAACCATGCGCGACGTCCTTTCAGACCTAGTTCAATCGCCGGTGCTGGCGCGCTGGCTGTTGCGGGTGGGGTTGCGCGGCGAGGCGCGGGAAGCGGTGGTGGGCGATATCGAGGAAGAGTTTCGCCGGCACGTGCTGCCGGAGGTTGGACCGCGGGCCGCGCGGCGATGGTATTGGCAGCAGGCGTTGCGCTCGGTGGCGGAGCGTTTCGGCGGCGCGCGAATCCGTGCGGGGTTCAGGCCCCGCGTAGCATTCATTGCCAGCGGGAGCAGCGATGCCGGGCTGAAGCCCGGCGCTACATGTGCGGCGCAGCCATGGAGTCCGCCGGCACACAGAGAGAAAGGAGAATCAATGATGCACGGATTGTGGCAGGACGTGCGCTACGGCACGCGCATGTTGGCGAAGAACCCCGGGTTCACCGCGGTGACGGCGCTGATCCTGGCGCTGGGCATCGGGGCCAACGCGGCCATCTTCAGCGTGGTGGAGGCGGTGCTGCTGCGCCCTCTGCCGTTCCGCGAGCCGGAACGGCTGGTGGCGCTGTGGCAGAACAACCGCAAGGATCACGTGGAGCGGGAAGACGTGGCGCCGGCGAACTTCGTGGATTGGCGCGCGCAGAATACGGTGTTCGAGGAAGTCTCGGCACTCAATCCGTGGAGCCTGGATTACACCGGAGGCAGCGAGCCGGAGACGATCCACTCGGCCAACGTGACGCGCGGCTTCTTCGAGATTCTGGGCGTGCAGGCGTGGCGCGGGCGCACGTTTGTGCCGGAGGAATACGAACCGGGGAAAAACCGTGTTGTGGTGCTGACGCACGGGCTTTGGCAGCGCAAGTTCGGCGGCGACCCGGGCGTGGTGGGGCAGGTGATTTCACTCGACAATCAGTCGTACAGCATCGTGGGCATCCTTCCGCCGGAGTTCCTCCTGCGCTTCGGCCGCGAGGCGGATGGGCGGGTGCGCAAGCCGGAGATGTATGCGCCGCAGGCAGTGGCCGGAGAAGATTGGGAATCGCGCGTTTCCACGTACTTGGAAGTAGTTGCGCGGCTCAAGCCGGGAGTGACGCTGGAGGAAGCGCAGGCAGCGATGAATGTGGTGGGCGCGCGATTGGCGGAGCAGCATCCGCGGGAAAATGGCAGCGTGGGCGTCACCGTGGTTCCGCTGCACGACCAGATGGTGGGCGGCGTGCGGCCGGGCTTATTGATACTGCTGGGCGGCGTGGGGCTGGTGCTGCTGATTGCGTGCGCCAACGTAGCGAATTTGCTGCTGGCGCGCGGTCATCGCCGGCTGCGCGAGCTGGCGGTGCGGGCGGCGCTGGGTGCCGGACGCCGGCGGCTGATTGGGCAGCTTGTCACCGAAGGCTTCTTGCTTTCGCTGCTCGGCTTAGCGGGCGGATTACTGCTGGCGTGGGCGCTGATCCCGGCGATTGTGTCGCTCAGCCCGGCGGATACACCGCGCATTGGGAATGTGTCGTTGAATTTGTCGGTGCTGGGGTTCGCGATGCTGACGGCGCTGGGGACGGGCGTGCTGTTTGGGGTGCTGCCGTCACTGCAACTTACCCGCGGTAACCTGCAAAATTTTCTGAAGGAAGGCACGAAGGGCGCGCTGGGGCGTAGCGGAGCGAGCCGGCTGCGCGGGGCGCTGGTGGTGAGCGAGGTGGCGCTGGCCATGGTGCTGCTGGTGGGCGCGGGGCTGCTGATGCGCAGCTTCTTCACGCTGCTGGGTGTGGACCGCGGCTTCAGTCACAACGCGGTGGCGCTGGAGGTGTATGTTTGGGGCCTCTATGAGACGCCACAGCGGCGAATTGAGTATTTCCGCGACGTGACGGAACGACTGCGCACGCTGCCGGGCGTGCGAGCAGCGGGAGCCGTGTCATCAGCGCCGTTTCTCACTAGCGGGCACGCGCCTTCGATTGCATGCAACGTGGCGGGGCGTCCGCCGCTGCCGCCGGATCAAGCGCCCACCGTTTATTCGATTCTGGTAACGCCGGATTATTTTCGCGCTATGGGGATTCCGTTGCTTTCCGGGCGCGACGTGCGGGAAGCCGACGACGCCAAGGCGCCGCGCGTGGCGCTGATTAATACGACGATGGCGCGGCAAATGTGGGGCCAGGAAGATCCGCTGGGGAAGAAGTTCAATGTGACCTACCGCCAGGGCACTTTCGACTTCGAAGTGATCGGCGTGGTAGGCGATGCGCGGCACCGGCTGGACATGCCACCGCGGCCGGAGTTCTACCGCCCGCATGCGCAGGGCGGGATTGGGTCGATGACGATTGTAGTGGGAACGGAATCCGATCC
>JBOGNS010000460.1:0-24479 GCA_050747305.1 Candidatus Acidiferrales bacterium
CACGCCAGCGCCACCGAGACCACGCTCACCGCTAGCACCAGCCAGCGCTTCGCGCGCGCCAGCACATCCGCTACCAGCAAGAACAGCAGCGGCAGCGCCGGAACGAGGTAGCGCACGCCGTCCTGCCACTGATGCCGCACCGTGTAGTGAATGCTCGAGCAGAAAACATACAGCGCGGCAAAAAATAGCCAGGCAAATGCGGCCACATGTCCCGGCACCCGATTGCGCCGCTTCCACGCCAGCACCGGATGGTACAGCGCCAGCGCAAATACCGGCGCAAACACCAGCAGCCCGTACTGCGGATGAAAAATCAGCCCCCACAGCGCTTCCGGCAGCGGCCAGCCAAAGCCATGCTCACTGGGGTAGCCCGCAAAAATTCGTTTCGGCATGTGGAACTGCGCCGGCAGCCACGGGTCGCCGAAGCAATACCACTGATAGTAGAGCAGCAGCCCCACCGGGATCACCGCGCCCGCCAGATACCACAGCGAGCCTCCGACTGCCCCGATAAACGGCTTCTTACGCATCTGGAGCCACAAAGCGAACAGCCCCAGCATCGCCGCGGTTATTGCGCCGGTGTAATCGGTCAGCACCGCCCAGCCTGCTAAGAACCCCGCGGCCGCGTACCGCAGCCACTCGCGATCTTTTTCCGATGGCGGCGCCACACCCATCTCCACTGTTTCCTCATCGTCCAGCGACTTCGCGCCACCGTTTGACGCCGCCATCCTGTCTTTCTCCGGCCGCCATAACAGCACAAACGCCCAGAATGTCAGCAGCGCCACCAGCAAATTCAAGCTGAGCGTGCCCGCGCGCAAGAAAATCGGCGTGCCCACGCCAAACAGCAATGCCATCCACAATGCTGCGCCCGCCGTAAAGCCCATGCGCCACAACAATCGCATCAGTCCGACGGCGGCCAGTGCCGTCAACGGCGCCATGAAAAAGCCGCTGGTCACCAGCGCCCCTGCGGCCAGCCGCATCGCCAGCCCCAGCTCGCGCGTCCGCTCGTAGAATCTCTGCCGGTTGGCGCGCTTCTCGTCATACGCTGCGCCTGCGTCTGCCAGCGCGTCTGGCGGCAGCGGGCGCACCGGCGCCACCC
The DNA here is from genome assembly GCA_050747305.1 of Candidatus Acidiferrales bacterium. GTDB lineage: Bacteria > Acidobacteriota > Terriglobia > Acidiferrales > UBA7541 > JBOGNS01. The sequence continues at coordinate 1,094 of JBOGNS010000460.1, forward strand.
TTTCGATCACCGGCAGCGCAATCCAGTACGGAATCACCGCCATAAACGACGCTCCGGGATTGCCTCCCAGATAGGAGCCGCGCCCTTCTATGTTGAACAAATCAGGATGCAGCTCGAGGTAGGGGTCCACACGCACCGTGCCGCGCTCCGCGAGGCTGATCGTGAGGTACAGCTCGCGCACCACAAACGGCGACCAATGCACCAAATACACCAGCCACAACGTGAGGAACAGGCGCACCTGCGTGCCGCGCGCGAGTGCGCGCGTACGCCGCGCCACCGTGGCCGCCTGCTTGACTTGCGCAACTGCGGTATGGGCTGCCACAGCTATGCCGCTTTCCTCCTCGCTCGCCAATTCACGAATTGCACCCAAAGAATGGCCATGCCGAACACGCTCATGGCCGTGCCCACAATCGAAGTGAGGATCAGCGTCATGCGCACGCCTTCGCCGTCCATCACGTGCCGCAGAAAGCGAAACGTGTGCAATCCAATGAACATGTCGCGCCAGCGCATCGCGCGGTTCGTCGCCCGCATCTCGCCGTTCTCGATCGCCACGTAGTACTTCGTATCCCTCCCGTCATCCAGCGCCACGCGGTAGGCGGGCAGCGGGCCGATGGCGTAGTCCAAGTCGTAGGCTCGAAGCAGTGTCATGTCGCCTTGCTCCGCGCCGGGCACACTACGGCGCACCATCTCTCTCGCAACCTGCTCGTCGATCACGAACCGTTCGCCCGTCACGGCATCCACCAAGTGCGACCCGCCTGCCGTTTTCACCTGATAGAGCAATCGCCCCGCCACCCGCAGGAATGACACCCCGGTCACTTCCACCTCGCCACCCGCTGCCGTCTCGGCCGCGGCAATCGCCTGCGGCGCCGTCACCGCCACATCTCGATACCCAGGGCCCGGCGGGCCGCTCGCATCCGGCGTCGCCGGAGGGCTAAAAAATCGCCCCGGCATCACCATCACAATTCCGCTGACGAACCACACCAGCGTCAGCAACCCAACCCCCACCGCCAGCCACTTATGCGACTTGAATATGAACCGGCTCCAACTCATCCCGTACACCTCCAGCTCTGTGTCCTCTCCTCTGCCCTGAAAATTCCCTCCGGTTTAGGCAGGAAACCGTGGCAAACACTGACAAAGTAAAACGGCAAAAGGCAAAAGAAAAAAACAAGGGCACAGATGCACCGGGAAGAGGACATTTCCGTGCTTTCGTGGTGATGCAGATCTTCATGAAGACTGTGTTCCTCTGCGCGTCCGGTGCTATCTGTATTAGCCTTTCAAAGTCTTCGCTCGGTGCCCTGTTTTTGCCTTTTTACTTTTTACTTTTTACTACCCTCAATCCTCCACTACATGCGTCTCGAACACTTTTCGATACTCCGCCCACTTTCCCTGATCGAAACTTCCATCTTCCCGGAAGCAATCTACCGCCGAGTACGCCATATACAGCGCGTGGTGCGTATTGTCATGCGCAAAGAGTCCCTGCCGTCCGTAATTCACCAATCCTTGCAGCGATTCCAAATACGCATCCATCTTGTCGAAATTCTCCTCATACCCGCGCAGGTAGATGGGATACGCTTGCCGCAGCCGCCGCGTCTCCACGCGCAGCAGCGGCCCGCTGGCCGGGATGCCGCATTGCTCGAGGCAGCGCAGCATCAATTGCCCCAGTTCGTCGTCGCTCAGCCGCCATGTGGCATCATCCACGGCGCATGGCAACTCCGACCACAGCACGGTGCGCCCGCGCGGCTCGTTGATGCCGGTGTAATTCTTCGGCTCGCTCATGCGCGAAATCGCGATGTGCTCCTCGGGGAAATAGTGCGCATCGTACTCGCTGAATTTATCCTGCCCCAGCACCAGATAAATCAAAATCATCGCGCGATAGCCCAGCGCCCCGGCGGCTGCTTGCACTTCCGCCGGAGCTTCCGGCCGCAGCCCCCGCACCAGCAGCGTGATGGGCAGCGTACTCCACACCATCTCCGCCACCATGCGCTGCTCGTTGCCGTTCTGCTCGAAACGCACGGCGACCACCCGGTTCCCTTCGCGCTCGACTCCCGTGACGCGCGCGCCCAGCCGCAACTCCGCGCCCGCCGCCTGCGCCGCTTCCGCGATGCGTTCGCTGATCTGCCCGTAGCCGCGCCGCGGATAAAAAAAACGTCCTGCGCCCGGCGGCTTCAGTCCGGGAATCTGCGACGCAATCTTGCGCACCATTTTACCCAGCGAACTGCCGGAGACGCGCCGCTGCGCCTGGATCGCCGCCAGCCCTTCCGGCTCCAGCCCCCACAACTTGCGCGCATACGGAAAATAAAACTCGCGGCAAATCGTGCGTCCCAGCCCCCGCTCCAGCACCGTGGCAAAAGTCCCCGCCCCGCTGTGATTCGGCCGCGGCAAGACTTTTCGCGCCATGTCCGCAGCCACACCCAGCGCAAAGGGCTTGGGCAAGCGCAGCAGTAGGTCCAGCGGCTTCAGCGGGAAGTGAATCCAGCGCCCGCCGAGGCGAATGCGCCCGTGGCGCGGCCGGTCCAGCAGATCATCACCGAGCAGCTCTTTCAGGTCGCGCAGGATGTGCGGCTCGGTGGCGGGATGCAGACGATGGCTGCCATAGTCCACGCGGAAGCCGTCCAGCTCGAAGCTGCCCGCGTTGCCGCCCACGCGCTCCGCCGCTTCCAGCACCGTCACACGCGCCACGCCGCGCAGCGCCAGCCGCCACGCCGCCCCCAGCCCCGCCGGCCCCGCCCCCAAGATCACCACCCGCGGTTTCGCAGTAGGCGGTTCTGAAACTCGAGATGTGAAATCGCCGGTCATGCGCTCCGCATTTCCATCATCTAGCCCGAGTGTCTCGCTCCATACTTTTCTGGCTGGCCCCGAGACCGCGCTACTTCGCGCTGAAACCGCGCTTCGCTTTTTCCTTGCCTCAATCCTGTCATCCAATGCAAAGCGTGGGATATCGGGGTTTTCTGTTCGAAGTTCTGCGTTCTTGAATTAGTTCCTGGTTCTGAGTTCTGCGTTCCTAGTTCTGAGTTCCTCTGCGGTGAAGATCCTTCTTCCCGCGAGAGCCGCGATGCCGCCGCCGAGCAGCCCGCCGCTAATCACCACCAATTGCCACAGCAGTCCTACGGCAAAGGTCAGGGCCGGCGCCACGCCGAACGGCAACAGCAGCGCCACCAGCGCCGCCTCGCGCACTCCGATGCCGCCCTGCGTCGCCGGTACCATCGCGGAAAGTTTCCCCAGCGGCCACACGAACAGCCATACGTACAGCGGCACATCCAGCCCGCACCATGCCGCAATCCACGCGTTCAGCAGCGCGAAGCTGCCTTGCGTCCCCACGGCAATGGCCAGCGCGGCGGCCACCCGCGCGCGCCCCTGCGCGATGGCTCGCACGGCTTGACGCATCTTCACCAGCTTCCGCCGCCGCTTGAGTGCGAATCGTCGCGGCGGAAACAACATCACGAGCAACGCGGCTGCCAGCACCACCATTGCAAACGCCGCCGCCAGCACGAAGAACACCCTGCGGCTGCGTTCATCGAGTGCGCGCGGCGCCATCAACGCGCCAAAACTTGCAAGCAGGCCGAGCGCGGCCAAATCGAGCACGCGATCCACCAAACTCGCCAGCAACGCGCCTGCGCGGTGCTGCGCTGAGCGCATTGCCAGCCCCGCGCGAATCAGGTCGCCGCCCACCAGCGACGGCAGAAACACATTGCCGAAGAGTCCCGCAAAGTAACAGCGCGCGGATAGCGCGACGCTGAGGCCCGCGCCCGCGGTGTTCACCATCATCCGCCATTTCAGCACCGCAACCGCATGCACGCACATGTAACCGGCCAGCGTCAGCAGAAACACCCACAACGGCAGCCGCCACATCGCCGCCCACAATTCATCGAGCGGCAGCAGCCACAGCAGAACGCCAAGCGCCACCGCGCTCCCGCCCAACCGCACCGCCGCGCTCTGCCACCACCGTCTTGGCTTTTCTCCCGCCATCACACCCCGTCATCTGAGCTAAACACTGCTCGCGGCCGAAGGGATACAAGCTGTGAGAGATGAATCTTTGGGGTAGATCGTGCGTGTGGTTGCACACCCTGGCCGCATGCCCGCCGAAGTCTCACCGCCTGTCACGGACCACCGATCACCGGCCACTGACCACCGTTCACTTCGACTTCAAGAACAGCGCCATGCGCGAAATCTGGTCCGCCAGCAGCCCCACGCACCAGATGATGACCCCGGTCAGCACGCCCATCACCGCGCTTTCCGAAAGATTCATCTTGGTGATGTCGTAGCCAAACTTCGCCACTCCCGCGGCAAAAAACACGGCGCCCAGCGGCAGGAAGAAGCGCAGCGGATTGAAGTAAACGATGGTGCGCAGGATCAGCATCAGGAATTGGTAGGCGTGCCCGGGCCGAATCTTCGACTGCCCCACGCGCTTGTGATATTCGATGGCGTGGTAGTACACCGAATATTCGCTGCACAGCAGCGCGAGCGTAATCGTCGTGGTAAACGAGAAGCCGGACGGTAGCAGGTGCTCGAACTTTTCCACCAGCGACTTCTTCATCACCCGCAGGCCGGAATTCAAGTCCGGAATCTTCTGCCCCGCCATGTACGACGCCAGCCGCCCTAGCACCCACTTCGCCGGCCGGCGGGCCAGAGGAATCGCCACGTTCTCCCCAATGCGCGCGCCCACCACCATGTCGTGATGCGCCGCATGCTCCAGCAGCGCAGGAATGGCCTCTGAGGGATACGTGCCATCCGCATCGGTAATCACAATCAATTCATGCTGCGCTGCAGCAATCCCAGCCTTCAACGCCGCGCCGTAGCCGCGGTTGCGTCCCAGGCGGATCAATCGCGCGCCGGTTTGCTCGGCTTGTGATGCAGTGGCGTCGGTGGAGCCGTCGTCCACCACAATCAACTCCCACGGCCGCGCGCTGCGCTCCATCACCCCGAGCACATTTTTAATCTGCGACGCGATCGCGCCCTCTTCGTTATACGCCGGCACCACCACCGTAACGCCCGCCGGCGCACGCTTCGTGTCCCGCACGGCTTCGCGTTCTTCGGTCTTTACTTGCACCTACTCCCTCCCGATCAGCGAACTCTCACTCCTGATCTGCGTCCATCTGCTTCATCCGCGTTCATCTGCGTTGTTCTCTTCCTTGCACGCTCCTGCAGACATATACCGCGCCATCGCCCATCGTGCCACGAAACACCCGCACCTGCTCGAACTCCGTCTGGATGGCGTTCCATATCGGCGGCTGCCGCGAGCGCACAAAAATCGGGGACGCATACAACAGCCACACCCGCTTCGCTCCCGCGCGCGCCGACTCCAATTCCTCCCGCGTTGTGACCGCCGGCCAATCGCGCTGGTAATACTCGCGCAACGGAAACACTGCCAGCCCCGCCAGCACCACCGGCTCACCCGCCTGCCTCTGCGACTCCACAAACTCCAGCGCGCCCGCAAAGTCCTGCTTCGGATACAGCCACGCCGACCGCACACTCCACGCCGACGCCACGATCATCACCCCGACCACCACCGTCCCCCATATGGAGTGCGGCGGCTTGCCGCCGTTCTCCCCCCGCGCAGCTTGCTGCGCGGTATCTCCGGCTTGCAGTCGGATGTGTCTCTTTTGCAGCGCGAACGCCGCCGCCACCATCGCGCCCCGCACCAGCAACATCATCCCAAACCCAATCGCAAAAAGGAAAAACCGCGGCCACAAATTATGCCCGAGCAGCAGCATCACCGCCGCGGTAATCACGCCCGGAATCACCATCAGCCCCACCACGAAGCGGTCCTGCTTCCAGTAGCTCACCAGCCCCGTCAGCAAAATAATCGCGCCCACCGGCAATACCACATACCCCAGCGCGCCTGCGCCCGCCGCCAGCCCTCGCGCCGTCTCCAGTAGCAGCCACACGGGATTCGTCCATTCACTCTGCACCGGCGTCGCCGCCCCCGCTGCTCCCGTCGCTGCACCGCCGGACGCTGCCCCTGTCGACGCCCCTCCCGCCTGCTCCCCAATAGTCCGCGCTACCACGTCCGGCAACACCGGAGCATACAGGGCCAGTGTGAGCGTCGCGGCCACAACGAAGCCCAGCACGGGCGTCAATGAGAACATAATCCACTTGGCCTCGCGCGGATCGGCGCGCCACGCACGCCACCCGGACACGTACATCCACAGCAGCACCGCAAACTGTCCCGCCGCCACAAAACCCATCGTCAGGTGCGTGTACATTCCCAGCGCCAGCGTGACCCCGTACCACAACCACGGACGCAGCCCGCCTTCGCGCCAGCCGCGCACAAAGAAATACGTGGTCACCAGCGTCCACAGCGCCAGCCCCGTGTACCCACGCGCATTCTGCGAGAACCACACGTGGTGATACGACACCGCCAGCAACCCCGCCGCCAGCAGCGCCTCCCTTCTGGAGTGCGGCGGCTCGCCGCCGTTCTCCCCCCGCGCAGCTTGCTGCGCGGTCCCGAGCGAAGGTGCGTTACCTGCTGTACCGCCGTCCCGAATCTTCCGGACCAGCCGGCCTTGCATCACCCGCGCGCAAAAGTACAGTGCCGGCACAGACGCCACGCCAAACAACATCGCCGGCAGCCGCAGCACCCAGTTGTGCTCGCCGAAGAATTCCACTGCGATGCGCGCCAGCAGCGAATAGAGCATGTGTTGGTTCTGCGAGGTGTAGGTGGTCGCGATTTCCGCCAGCCCGAGCGGCATCCAGCGCACCGCCAGCACCATTTCGTCGTACCAAAGCTGCTGATCGAGCCCCACCACGCGCATCGCGGCCGCCAGCAGCGTCAACCCCGCCAGCCACCCCCACGGCGCTCTTGCCCTCGTGGCCGACGGCCGCGACTGAGGCCAACGCTGCGGCTCCCTCGGTGACCCCTGTGTCTCTGTGACCTCTGTGCTCATCTTCTTGTCTCTAATCTGTCGGCACGCAAAATACCACGCAAAGCGGTTCTTGCGCAGCCGCGCCGTCGCGCCGTTACCCGCAGTGCGTTGGCTAGTTGTAAGGGGTTGGCCCGCGGACCGGATGCCACTGAGCGAGCGGGGAACGGGGATCAGGGGAACGGGGATCAGCGGCGCCCCACCCTGCCGCCGACATGTAATTACTCCACTTCGAACAGCTCCGGATTGATTTGCAGGTTGTGCTGAATCCGATCGAACTTCAGTTTCCACTCCCACACGAACGACCGGCCACCCAGCTCTTGGCCTGCGTCCGATTCCGTCGTCAGGCGAATGTCCCAGCGAAACGGAAGATCCAACCCGTCCGTCCGCCGAAACTCCGAGAAGGTCTCCGCGAGCTCATAGCGCGTGTAGGCGTCCAGGGCGCCCAGCGGTTGGGTGGGGTCAGTCCGCATTCCATGACGGACGGTGAGGGTATACTCCGAGCGGACGTGCCGAAACGTCTTCTCATCGAAAAACAGCGCCACCTTTACGTCTCTGCGGTCGCCGCCCGATTCGTAGTCCAACTGATGAACCTTCTTGCCCTCCTTCTTTGTGACTCCACGGTACTGCAGGCGAGGCTGATTCCCTGGCACATCGAGCAGCGGCCAGCCCGTCCCATACACCCCGCCGAACAGCCCTTCGCTCATCAATTGCGGGTAGGCGGCCAGAAATTCTCCCAACCGCGAGCGTTGCCCCGGCAGCACGCGCGCCGCTTGCACCTCCGTACCCGTATAACTCAAGGCTTCTCGCGGGTAATCCGAATCTCCAAAATGGATTTCCAGCGCTTGCCGCTCACCCTCGGCCACAAAGACCGCCGGCCCGTTCATGGCCCCGAACCCGCCTTTCAGCAACTCCAGGCGGCAAATCCCCTCACACGCACGGGTGCGGGCATTCGCCCGAGCCTCTGGCGAGCCCAGCGCGTTTAGATGGCTTTCCACCACCTGCTCGGGCGTGAGCCCATCCTGCTGCGCAGCGCCGGACGCCGCCAGAACCATCCACGCGCCGGAAAGCAAAAGGGTGTAACAAGCCAGTCCGCGGGTATGCATTCCGTCACCTCCGCTAAGAAACCGACCAGGGCCGGGCGCCTCGCTGTGAGAGCGCGCGTTCCCGGAATCTTATCAGAGGACCTGCATCTTGAACCGGTTTTCCTGCATGGGAAATGTGCAAGCGCCCTGCGGCCCCGCGCCCAGTTGACGGTGCCCGCGCATCGCGTGTGCGAAATTGTAATCGCGGAAAGATACGCAGGGAACGAAGGCGCAGGAGGACAGATTCTTTCGCTTTGCGGGCGGGAGGCGCTCCGCCCAGAACATCATTTCATCACATCGAATAGGCCGGGGTTGAGTTGCTGGTTGTGGTGAATGCGGTCGAACTTAAGCTTCCACTCCCAGGCAAACGAACGGCCGCCAACCGCGCCGAGGCGCGCATCGGCCGGGGACCGGGGTTGGTCAGTTGCGTTCGCGGCGAGCCCCGGCTCCAGACCCGCGTCGTTTTCCGTGGTGAGACGAATGTCCCAGCGAAACGGCAGGTCGAGGCCGTCGGTTTGGCGGAACTCCGAGAAGGCTTCCACCAGCTCGTACCGCGTGTAAGCGTCCAGGGCGCTGACCGACTGACTCGGATCGCTCCGCATGCCATACCGGATCGTTAGCGAATACTGGGTGCGAATGTGCCGAAAAGTTTTCTCGTCGAAGAACAGTTTGATTTTCAGGTCTGAGCGGCCGTCGGCGATTTCGTAATCCAACTGGTGCGCCTTCTTGCCTTCGATTTTTTTGATCCCAGCGTAATGCAAGCGAGGATTGCGTCGCGCCAGATCGAGCAGCGGCCAGCCCGTCGCGTAGACTCCGCCGAACAGCCCTTCGCGCATCAACTGGGGGTAGGTATAAAGGAAATCGCCGAGACGAGACCGTTGGCCCGGCAGCACCGGCACCGCTTGCACCTCCGTACCGGTAAAACTCAGGGCCTCGCGCGAGTAGTCTGCGTTTCCAAACTGAATTTCCAACGCTTGCCGCACATCCTCGGCCACATAACCCGCAGGCCCGCTCATTTTCCCGAAACCTCCCTTCAGGATTTCCAATCTGCCCGTACCCTCACACACGCGGGTTCGCGCGTTACCGCGAGCTTCTGCTGAGCCCAGTGACGCCAGATGATTTTGCACCACCTGTTCCGGTGTGAGCTTCTTCTGCTGTGCCATGCCCGGCGCCAGCAGGAACACTACGGCACTGAGTGGGAGAAGCATGTATCGGTAGATTCGTCCGCGGACATTCACCGCGCACCTCGATCCAAAGAAAAGAACGACCGGGGAGCCCTTACGGACTCCCCGGCGAAAGCGCGCACTCTCCGTGATACTACCAGAGCACGCGGATGTTGAACTGAATTTCCCGCGGCGTAAATGTGGTGCCCGCGTTGGTGATCTGGGCGAAAGACGTGCTGGTGATGGTGTTGTTCTGCGGTGGCAGGAAGTTCGGTGTGTTGAAAATATTGAAGAATTCCGCCCGGAACTCCACCGCCAGCTTTTCTGTGATCGACGTTCGCTTGACCAGGTTCATGTCCACGTTGAAGTTGCTGGGCCCGGTGCAGGCGAAGCGCAGCGCTCCGCTGCCAATTTGGCCCGCCCCGGGATGCCCAAAGACGGACGCAGCGGCTTCTCCCGTTGCCTCACGGAATGAAGCGGGTAGGTAGAACGCGCCGCCTGCTTCGCGGTGCACTCCAACGGCGCCGCACACATCCCCCAGCGTCGCCGACCCTACCAACACTGCTGGATTGCCCGCTGAACCCGTGCCCGAGCGGGCGTTGGTGTTGAGTGTTCCTCGACCGGAGAAGAAGCCGATGGGCCGGCCGGAGCGCCAGGTCCAAATACCGCCCATCTGCCAGCCCTCGAAGATGCGGCCCAGAAAGCCGTCGTTCAGGTACGCGCGGCCCAAGCCAACCGGAAACTGCCAGAAACCGTTCACGTTGAAGGTGTGCCGGATGTCGTAGCTCGCGCGGGCTCGCTGGTTGCGCGGATCAAGCACAGTCAGGAAGGGCCGGAAGGTGTTCTGGACGTCCCCGTCGAAGTCCGCGATTGCCTTGCCGAATGTGTAATTCCCCTGCAAGTACAGACCCTTCGAAAAGCGCCGCACCACTTCCATCTGCAGTGCGTGGTAGTTGGAGTTCGAGTTGTTTCCAATCAAGTCGTCGAAGAACGTGAATGGATTCACCCGGAAGAAATTGGCGGGGAAACTCCCCAGGCCCGGAAAAGTTGCGCCGTTCGATGCGAAGTAATTCGTCGTAACCGTCCGCATCACCTGGTGCATGAACTCGCCTGCCGAGTTGGTATCGAGGTTGCCGATCCGGGCGCTGCTCGTAACCAAGCTGGTGAAACTAGTCCAGCCGATCGCGTCCAGAATGGGCAGCGGCATTTGACCGGGGAGACCGCGGTTGTCGTACCGCAATGCGCCCGTCGCTGACCCAGTGCAGCCCACCCGGTCTGCGCGGCAGATCGCGAGGTTGTTCTGCGCAATTTGGAAATCGTTGAGAACGCCATTTCCGGTGACGTCGATCTCCCCGATATCCAAGCCGCGAATCAGCTTCACGGCATGGTTTCCGACATAGCGGATTTCGAAGCGCGTATTGGCCGCAACTTCGCGTTGGAAACCCAGCGTCCACTGCAGAACATAGGGCGTGCGCATGTTCGGATCGAAAGTGAACATGCCGCTATTCGCGCCGCTGATGAGCCAATTGTCCAGCTGGTTCACGGGGAGTGTGAATGATGGAATCGAAATCGGTGCGCCGCCATCCGCGGCAGTCGAGAGGACTCCTACCGGCGCACTGTTGCCCGCGTCGGTCACCATGCCGTCGTTGCTGCGCAGCGGCTGGACGGCAACCGTCAAACCTTCGCGAACAAAGCTGGTGCTAAAACCGGCACGCAGCACGCCCTTGCCTGGACCGCCGAAAAACCATCTCATTGCGCGGTTTCCCGAATTGGGGGACCAGGCGAGACCGATCGAAGGGGCAAAATTGTTCCAATCCTGCTTCCACAGGTCGCCGCGCGGCACTAGGTCCAACTGCGTTGGCGCCACCGCGCCGGTGATGAAGTCGTTGAATGTGATGCTGGAGTCGGGCTGCAGCAACGGGATTCTGCCCGGATAAGGGGAGAACAAGCCCAGTTCCAAACCAATCGGCTGCAACGCGTTGTCACTCAAGATTTCCACTGGCCGGATGACTTCCCAGCGGACACCGTAGTTAAATGTGAACGTGGGGTGCAGCCGCCAGGAATCCTGGAAGTAGAAGTCGTACTCGCGCTCTCGGGCGTGCTCCGCTCGTGTTGCTCCGGGCACGAATCCCTGCCCAGGCACCACGTTGAAGGTTTGTTCCGACTCCTCGAGTAGGCCGACGAGGCCTGCATAAATGTCTTTGGCGCGGGTCTGGAACGCCGAGTTGTTCGCAATGCCCGGGAGGCTCGCCCAGCCCGTGGATTGGGCGTTATCACCCAGCGTAATCAGGCTGATGACTCCCGCGTCGTTGAAGGTGATCGCGTTGCGCGAGTGCATCTGGAAGCCGGTCTTGAAGTTGTGCGATCCCCAGACCTTGCTGAAGTTGTCGATGAACGTGTAGAAGGGCGAAATGCGGCCCTGATCGAGGAAATTCTGTTCCGGATCGGTGATCACCGGGAAATTGATTTGATAGCTGCGTGGAAAAGCGCTGTCGCGCAGGAAGTCCACCGGCGCCCGCGAAAATCCGAAGCGCGCCTCATTGAACATGCTCGCGCCAAGCGTCGAGTGAACGGCCAAGGCCAGGAAGTTGCGCGGACCGCTGAATGTGGATCCGTCAATGCACATCGCGCCCGGGCAATTCCCGCCGGTCACGCTCGCCGGGAACGGCGCCTCCAGGCCGTTGAAGGTGTCCGGCGACGTCTCCAGTTTGAAGCGGTTCCATACCACCTCCAGCCAGTGTGTGCCCCACTCGGAGGTCTGAGCCAGTTTTTGATCAAAGCGCAAGCTGATCGAATCGCTGGGGTCGCTGCCGGAAACGTTGTAGGTGAAGCCGCTGGTGTTGAGGCCATCGCCCACGGAAGTATCGTTCGGAAGCGGCGTGGCATTGATCAGTTCGGTCGTGATGGGGTTGAGCGGGTGCGTGTTGGAACTAAGCGCCAGCAAGTCCACTTGTACCGTGTCGCCGGCCGCGAATGGCGCTCCGGTCACCGGGTGGGTGCCCGCCGAGGTGGCCACGTATTGGAAGATTCCTTGCCGAGCCAACTGACTGAGCACAGTGCGCGTTTGGCTGGACGAGAAATTCTCCCGGAAACCTTCGTAGCGGGTGAAGAAATAGGTCCTCTCGCGCCCGTCATAAATCTTGGGGATGTATACCGGACCGCCAGCGGAATAGCCGAAGCGGTGCTGGCGCAGGCGCTCGCGATCGATGCCCTGCGAATTGTTCTCCCACGTATTGGCATTGAAGAAGTCGTTGCGGTGGAAATAGAACGCGCTGCCGTGAAGCTCATCGGTGCCGCGCGTGGTGGTAATGCGCACCTGCGCGAGGCCGGAGCCGGAATCCGCGCTTAGGTTGTTGGCGATGACCGTGAACTCGCCCGTGCTCTCCACGTTGGGAGCGGACTGCGCGAACAAACCATCGTTGCGGATGTAGTTGTCTTGTACGTTGATCCCATCCTGCGTGACGTTGTTGGCCTGGCCGCGAACCCCGCTGATGATCGCGTTTCGCATGTTCGTGGCCACTGCCACCCCGGGCTGCAATCCCACCAGATTCAGGGGGCTGCGCGTAGCCAGCGGCAGGTCGGTCATCTGCTGTTTAGTGACCGTACTGGCAACTTCCGTAGAGACCGTCTCGATCACTTCGGTTCCCGCCTCCACTGTTACGCTCGCCGTGACCTCGCCCACCTCCATCCGCGCGCGCAGCGTGGCCGTGCGTGCCACTTCCACGCGCACTTCCGGATAGTTGGCAGTCTTGAAACCGCGAGCCTCGATGGTGACCGCATAGGTCCCATAATCGACGGCCGGAAAAATGAACTCACCGGCTTCGTTGGTCTGCATGCTGTAAGTTTTTCCCGTACTTTTGACGGTAACTGTGGCGCCAGGGATAACTGCGCCCGTCTGATCCGTTACCGTTCCGCTGATGCTGCCGGTGCTGCTCTGGGCCAGCGTGTTTCCTGCCGTCAGTAAGAAAACGGCAAGAACCACAGCAAGTGTTCCTTTGCGCATTCTTCACCTTCTTTTTGGATTAAGCCGACTCTCCTGCACCACACCCCCAAAACCGGCGGAAAAATCGGCTGTTACTCAGGCGGGCATCCACTGCTCCAAATCGTCTTATTCAGCCTTAATTCCGGTAATTCACACCCAGTCAGCGGAATGCAGCACAGAATCACCTGCGGTTAAGAACGCTGATATACCGATTTCGGTAACGTACCGTCTTACTTGTACGAGATTCCGTAAACGCCATTCTCGAGCTAAGTGCCTTCTGGATTTCGTTCTTGGGTCTGCCGCAGCTGTGCGCTGGTCCTCTCGGCCTTCGACATCCGGGGTCAACCTTCAACGCTCGACGTTTCGTCCCACTTATCCGCGCCAGCCGCCGTGTTCGTGGTATCCTTCCTGATTCTTTGCCCGATTTCACCGCCCCAATGCGCGAGTCACCCGCACGAAGCGAGGGATTTAGCGGTTGTTCGGCTGCGGGTTCGGCGTTCTGAGTTCCTAGTTCTGAGTTGGTTGCGAAGGAGCGTGAATGCGCAAGAAGGTTCGCGTGGTGCAGTATGGCGTCGGCCCTATCGGCGCCGCCATCCTCAAGCTGATGCGCGAGAAGCAATCGCTGGAGATTATCGGCGCCATCGACATCGATCCCGCGAAGGCCGGCCGCGACGTGGGCGAAGTCGTCGGCGCGGACGATGCGCCGTGGGGCGTCACCGTGCGCAGCGACGCCGCTGAGATGCTCGCCGAAGAGCCGGATGTGGTGATGCACACCACATCCTCGTACCTCGAAAAAGTTGCCGATCAACTCATCGCCTGCGTCGAAGCCGGCGCCAGCGTCGTCTCTACCTGCGAAGAGCTGGCTTACCCGTTCCGCAAGCATCCCGCGCTTGCCAAAAAGTTGGACGAGGCTGCGCGCGAGGCAGGTGTGGCCCTGGCCGGTGTCGGTGTGAATCCCGGCTTTGTGATGGACAAGTTGCTGCTCACGCTTTCCGCCGTCTCGCAGCGCGTGGATTCCGCGCGCGCGGTGCGCATTGTGGATGCCTCCAAGCGCCGCCTGCCCTTGCAGAAAAAAATCGGCGCGGGCATGACGGGAGAAGAATTTCGCGCGCAGGTTGCCGCGGGCGTGATCAAGCACCACGGCCTGCCGGAATCGGTGGCCATGGTCGCCGACGCGCTCGGCATCGCCCTCGACGACATCAACGAATCCATCCAGCCGAAAATGGCCGAAGCGCGCGTCACCACGGAATTTCTCACCGTCGACCCGGGCCAGGTCGCCGGCGTGCACCAGATCGCCCGCGGCTCGGCGCGCGGCAAGGAAAAAATCTACATGGAGTTGCAGATGTACGTGGGCGCGCCGGAATCGTCAGACGTGCTCGAGCTCGCCGGCGTGCCCAACATTCGCATGTCGGTGCCCGGCGGCACGCACGGCGATGTGGCCACCGCGTCGGTCGCCGTCAACTGTATCCCCGACATTCTCAACGCCGCCGCCGGCCTGCGCTGCGCCCGCGACCTCCCCATGCGCTTCCTCGCTCCCAACGCCCAGCCGTGAGTCTGGCCAGCAGCAAGGATGGCGTGATGAACGAAATCGAGCTGAACTACCCGGATCGGCAGCCTATCCCGCGGAAGGCAGGCGAACAGCCAGCCGCGAGAAGTACACGATTGCGAGAAATACGTTTTGCGAGCGCGCCTGCGCGGAAGATACGATAGGTGGTAGGCTTCTCTCTCTCTGTGGGGCCCTCCGCAGTTCAGTCGCGTGCGGATCAGCGGGAGTCACTCAGCAGGCGCGCGAGCTCTTTTTGCAAAGATTTCAGCGCGGGTTGCGCACCGTGGTCAGCGATGACGTTCTTCATCTGGTATGGGTCGGCGCGGAGGTCGTAGAGCTCGTCCGCTCCTTCAAGATCCACGTAGTGAATATAGATCCAGCGCTCTGTGCGCACGGCCTGATAGCCCATCTGCAGCACGCGCGGGAACACCTTATCTGAAAAATATTCGATGAGGAACGAACTGCGCCACGGAACCTTCGGACCGCGCAGCAGCGGGACCAGGGAGCGCCCATCCACGTTTTTTGTCGGGGGAGCGCCGGCGAACTCTAGCAGCGTGGGCGCCAGATCAATGTTCAGCGCGATTTGATCGATTGCGCTTCCAGGCTGGATGCGTCTGGGCCAGCGCATGTACAGCGGAATGCGAATGGACTCTTCATATGCGAGCCTGCGCTCCACGCTGAGGCCGTGCTCGCCGTAGAAGTAGCCTTCGTCGCTGGTGAAGACGATCAGCGTGTTGTCCAGTTGCTTCTGTTCCTCTAGAGCCTTGAGCAGGTCTCCAACACCGTCGTCCACGGCAGCCAGCATGCGCAGGCGATTGCGGATGGTTTCGTCGTCGGTGGCGGTGCGGGGCCCCAGCGGCGGCAGGTCCGCAATCTGGCGGAGCAAGGCGGGTTTGCCCTCCGGCGGCCGGCCGTAGTTCGGGCGGTGCGGGATAGGCGCGTTGGCGTAAAGATGCCTGTGGCGTTCGGCGGGGATGAACTTGCCGGCGCCGGGGTCGGAGACGCTGCCGTCGGCGTACTGATGTACGTCGGGGTGCACGCCTTTGTGCGCGATGTAGAGCAGAAACGGCGTGGCGCGCTTCTGATTCACAAAGTCTACGGCGAAGCGGTTGAGGATGTCCGTGAAGTAGCCGGGGACTGTGACGCGCTCGCCGTTCACGTTGAATTCCGGGTCGAGGTAGCTGCCTTGGCCCTTCACACTGACCCAGTGGTCAATGCCCGGACGCGCCGTATCGTCCACGCCCATATGCCATTTGCCGAGGAATGCAGTCTGGTATCCGGCGTCGTGCAACAGGCGAGCGAACGTGATGAGCTCGTGGCTCCGCGGGCTGCGGTCCACGTTGTCCGTGATGCCATGCTTGTGGGCGTACTGGCCGGTGAGAAAACTGGCGCGGCTCGGCGAACACAGCGGCGTAGTCACGAAGGCGTTGCGGAAACGCACGCCTTCACGAGCGATGCGCCGCAGGTTGGGGAGTTTGACGAAAGGGTAGTCCATCTCGTCCCAGCGTAAGTCGTCGATGAGAATGAAAACGATGTTGGGTCGGCCCGGCGCATCTGGCATCGCGGCAGCCAGCGCGGGGCTACGCGACGGCAACGCGGGCGCATTCGCCGTGGTAGCGGCTAAGCCGGTCAGCAACATGGCAAGAGCCGCGAATGAAACAAGGATGCGCATCAGTGGGCCTCCGCGGACTTGAGTTTCCCGCAGGTTGCCACACCTTACCTCACCCGGATTTGCAACGGCAACAACCTTCATTGGAATGTGCGCTCAGTGGGGTCCAGAGAAGCCGTTTCCACCAGATCGAGCGCCGTCTTGGCCGCCCGGTTCTCGTTGCGTCGCTAGCCGTGGCCACCCGTACGAGGTACACGACGCATAAACGTGAACAGGCTTGCGCGGAAGATAGGGTAGTTAGTGGGCCTGGACTGAGTCGAACAGTCGACCTCGCCCTTATCAGGGGCGCGCTCTAACCAACTGAGCTACAGGCCCACGCGAACCCTAGGATAGCCTGACCTCGGCAACAGCGTCAACGGAATCGAAAGCGCCGTCGCAAAAATGCCCGTGAAAATCGCTCGCTGAAAACAAGAAGCGCGGGAGGGAGGACTGGGCTGCCGTGGGTCGAAGCGAAGCGACCCACGGTTTTCCCCCCGCGTGATAGAAGCCGCGCGGCCAATAGAGCCGAGGGCTGGGTGCAGCCCGGATCGGCTCTGGATGAGAGCCGAACATGCCTCGCCCCATGCGGCTTGCCCCGGGGTGTCGGGGAGGGCGGAGCCGCGGGATGCAGGCGAGCCGCGAGGGCTTCCGAAGGCCAAATCTGAAGTCCGACGTTGACGTCAGAAAATCAGACGTCAGCATCGGGCCTCAAGGGCTCACGGCTTGGCCGTCGCTGGCGCCTTCTGGATGGCGACAATGGCTCTGTGCTCGCCATTGGCGTCGTCTTGGCAGGTGAGCGTGACTTTGTCGCCGGGGCTGAGGCTGGCGAGTTGCTGCTGCGCTTGATCCTGCACCGGCGAGGTCATTTCCTGCCCGTCGGTCATTTTGAAGGTAAGCGTGTTGTTGGTGGCATCCGTCGACACGACTTCAGCCTTCACTTTGTGAGACTTGCCCTGCTGCTCTTGCTGTTGTGCAGCTTGGCCCGCGGCGAATACCAGCCCGGTGACCAGCAGCACGGAAAGAAGCAGAGTCAGACGCTTCATGAAGCACCTCCGGAGTTTTTCGTGAGGGCTGAGCCGCTGGGTGAGAGTCCTATTTAGCACCCCAAAATGCGCGGAGGTCAATAGAAAAGTCGAAGAGTCAAAGCCTCCGAAGGCGGCAGCCATCGTTTGAGATGGAAATTCGCTCGCGACGCCGCAGCGCACTTCCTGCACCAACCACTGGCCACGGGCGGTGCGCCGATTTTTCATTTTGCGCAGAGAGGCGCGCTGCGCTAGCATGGCGAGCCATGAGCCTGAAACTTGGGATATTTGCGGCGCTGGCGGCGACGACCATCTGGTTTGTCTGGACGTGGTGGCGAATCTCGCGGAAATCTATGCCCAACGTGCCGGACGAAAGGAAGCACACCTGGTATCACGCTCCGGTGGCGTTTGTGATGTGCTTTTTCGATACGCTGGGGCTGGGCAACTTTGCGACCACTACGGCCGCCTTCAAATTCCGCAACTCGATTCCCGACGAAAAAATTCCTGGCACGCTGAACGTGGGCTACGCGCTGCAAACCATCGCGCAGGCCTTCATCTACATCGCCATCATCCAGGTGGACATCTGGACGCTGGTGCTGATGATCGTGGCCGCAGTCGTGGGCGCATGGCTCGGAGCGGGCATCGTGTGCCATTGGCCGCGAAAGAAAATTCGCATCGGCATGGGCTTCGCGCTGTTGGGCGCGGCGACGCTGCTCTTTCTTACGCTGCAAGGCATCGCGCCGGGCGGCGGCGCCGATCTTTCACTGCAAGGCGCGCGGCTGGGGCTGGGACTCGCAGGCAACTTCGCGCTAGGCGCGCTGATGACGCTGGGCATCGGCCTTTACGCGCCGTGCCTGATCCTGGTCAGCCTGCTCGGCATGAGCCCGGCGGCGGCGTTCCCCATCATGATGGGGTCGTGCGCGTTCCTGATGCCGGTGGGCGGCATCCGCTTCATCAAGGAAGGCAGCTACGCGCCATGGACGGCGGTAGTAATGAGCATCGCCGGCATCCCGGCGGTGCTGATCGCCGCAAAGATTGTGCGCTCGCTCGAACTCACTACATTGCGCTGGCTCGTGCTGGTGGTCGTGCTGTACACCGCCGTGCTCATGCTGCGCTCCGCCTTCACCGAAAAAGCGGCGCCGCCCGAGGCGCAAGCCAAAGGCGCCGCCATCGCGGATTAGAAGCTTCAATCGAACGGCCGCAGTCACAAGGCCCTTACTTGACCGGTTTGATGAAATCTTCGACGTTCACTTCGGCATCGCGCAGCGCACCGCGAAGCGTGTAGCGATCCACTTCGTCGTGGAAGGGGATAATGATGATGCGGCCATCAGAATGCTGCATTTTCACGTGAGTGCCTCGGCGATGTACTTCAGCGAAGCCCAGCCGTCCGAGTGCCGCGACAACCTGTTTGCCGGACAACAGTGGAAGCTTCACAGCGAGAGTTCCACGACTTCCTCGGTTCCGTTTTTTGGCAGATCAGTGGCGTTTGGTTCGAGATATAACGCGATTGCCTCGCGGATATTGCGGAGTGCTTCCTCGCGCGTTTTGCCCTGAGACCAGCAACTCTTCAGAGAAGGACAGCGGGCAACAAAGTATCCGTCTTCCCCTTCCGCAACCACAACCCTAATCACCATGAGCCCTCCCGCCGACCTCAACTGAGCATAGGGTTCCTTCGGTTCTGAGTCAACGCCACAGACAAGGATTTGCCCCCGGTGGCCGAGGAATCGCACGGCGGCGCCAGATCTGTTCCTCGACGACCGATTCGGCCACAGATGAACACAGATCAACACGGATGAAAGACACAGCTCATTTATCTGTGTTTATCAGTGTTCATCTGTGGCCAAAGTACGTTAGGTCTTCGCGGGCACGGCTTCCGCTGTCTGCTCGGGCTGCTGCGCTTCGGGGGCAGGCGCTTCCCAGTCGCAGCCTTCGCGGAGGCAGGCGCGGATGGGCGGGGCGTTCTTGGCGCGCTTCTCGACGATGAAGTGTGCGCCGCACTTGGGACACTTCTCGTCGATGGGGCGGTGCGGGGTGGTGAAGTCGCACTCCGGATATTTGCTGCAGCCGTAGAAGACGCGCATGCGCCCTTTCTTCGCGCGGCGCTCGACAAATTCGCCTTCGCCGCACTTGGGGCACTTGATGCCGAGCGTCTTCGAGCGAATGTACTTGCACTTGGGATAGCCGGTGCAGCCGATGAACTCGCCGAAGCGCCCGTGCTTCTTCACCAGTTGCTTGCCGCACTCCGGGCAATTCTCGTCGAGCAGTTCATCGGGCTGGCGGGCCTTGCGCGTGCCGGCCACCAGTCGCCGCGTGGTCTTGCACTCGGGGTAGCCGGTGCAGGCGAGGAACGCGCCGTAGCGGCCGCGCTTGATAGTCATTTCCTTGCCGCAGTTTTCGCAGTATTCAACGGTGGTTTCGCTTTCCACTTCTTCGCCGGCCAAATCTGAAGTGAGGTCGCGGATGAAATCGCAATCCGGGTAGCGCTCGCAGCCGAGGAAAAACCCGTGGCGGCTGATGCGCTCGAGCAGCTTGCCCTTGCCGCACTTCTCGCAAACGATGTCCGTCGGGATGCCGGCCTTGTAGGACTCCATTTCGTCCTTGGCCTTATCCAAATCTTTCTCGAAGCGGTCGTAGAACTCGTGCACCGAGCGCTTCCACGGCAGCTTGCCTTCTTCGATTTCGTCCAGCTCCTCTTCCATACGCGCGGTAAACGTGACGTCGAAGATGTCTTCGAAGCTTTTCACCAGCAGCGCGGTAACTTTTTCACCGAGCAGCGTGGGCGTGAAGCGGCCCTGATCCTTGGTCACATACTCGCGCTCGACGATGGTGGAGATAATCGCGGCGTAGGTGGATGGCCGCCCGATGCCCTTTTCTTCGAGGTCGCGCACCAGCGTCGCTTCGGTGTAGCGCGGCGGCGGCTCGGTGAAGTGCTGGTCGCCGCGGACGGCCTTGCCCTTGGCGGCTTCGATCTGCGCTGTGGCGTCCGGCCCGGCCAGCCGCAGTGCCTCGCCTTCGGTCACACGCGGCAGCGCGCGCGAGCCTTCGTCGTCCGCGTCTTCCTTCTCCAGCTCTTCACGATCAATCTCGTAAGCGGCGAGGAAGCCGTTGAACTTGAGCACCGAGCCGGAAGCGCGGAAGGTGTAGTCGGCGGCGGCAATGTCAATGGTGGTCTGATCGAAGACCGCGGGCGCCATCTGCGACGCGACGAAGCGCTGCCAGATCATGCGATAGAGCCTGTACATGTCATCGTCCAGGTAGCGGCGGACTTGCTCCGGCGTGCGCGTCACGTCGGTGGGCCGCACGGCTTCATGCGCTTCCTGCGCGTCTTTCTTCGACTTGTAGAAGTTGGGTTTCTCGGGCAGATAGTGGGCGCCATACTCTTTGCCGATCAGGTCGCGCACTTCGGCCAGCGCATCGTTCGACACGCGCACCGAATCCGTGCGCATGTAGGTGATTAGCCCCACCGCGCCTTCCTCGCCCAGCTCGACGCCCTCGTAGAGGCGCTGCGCGAGCATCATGGTGCGCTTCGCGGTGAAGCGCAGCTTGTTGTAACCGGCCTGTTGCAGCTTAGAAGTGGTAAAAGGCGGCGTTGGATTGCGGCGCTTCTCGCGCTGGGTGACCGAGGCGACGCTCCACTCGGCACGCTCCAGTTCATTGAGAATGCGCGTAGCCGTGGCTTCGTCGGCGACTTCGATCTCTTCGCCCTTGTGGCGGATCAGCTTGGCTTCGAAGATGGGCGGCTCGCCGGCCTCCAGCAGCGCGTGGATCGTCCAGTATTCCTTAGGGACGAAAGCGCGAATTTCCTGCTCGCGCTCGACAATCAGCCGCAGCGCTACCGTTTGCACGCGCCCGGCGGAAAGCCCGCGGCGTACTTTGTCCCACAGCAGCGGCGAGATTTGGTAGCCCACCAGGCGGTCGAGCACGCGGCGGGCTTGCTGCGCGTCCACTAGGTTCTGGTTGATGTCCCCGGCTTTTTCGAAGGCGGCGCGGATGGCCTTCTGCGTGATCTCGTTGAAGAGCACGCGGAAGATTTTCTTGCGGTCCGCTTTCCTGGGCGCCAGCACTTCAGCCAGATGCGCGGAGATGGCTTCACCTTCGCGGTCCGGGTCGGTGGCCAGATAAACGGCCTCAGCGTCCTGGGCGGCCTTTTTCAACTCGGCAATGACTTTGGTCTTGCCGGGGATGGGCTCGTAAGTGGGATCAAAGACTTCGTCGCCATTTCGCGACTTCGTTTTCTTCCTGCCGCTGCCGTCGCCGTCGCCGGGCAACACGATGCCCAGATGCTTCCTGGGCAGGTCTTTCACGTGCCCCAGCGAAGCTTTCACCGAATAGTTGCGGCCCAGATACTTGTTGATGGTCTTCGCCTTCGCAGGCGATTCCACAATGACTAATGATCGTGCCATGTCCCTCTTGTAGCACAGGCTTCCAGCCTGTGCGCTGATCAATCGACAAGCAGTTCCTTTGGCTCAGCCGACTTCGCGATTTCGTAAAAGACAATTCTTGTCGGCCTTCGTAAGTTACGACTGCTACAAAAGCCCTTGCCTCTGTTTAATGTACCGCGCTCGCGCTTGTCTGTAGTCGATTTCCTATATTTCACGCGCGTGAATTATGGATGCTCGCGTCGCGTGGCGCGATGCACAGGCTAAAAGCCTGTGCTACAGCAACACCTTAACAAAGTTTTTGCCCGGCATCTGGCGCACGATGCCGCGCATTTCCAATTCCAGCAACGCCACCAGCACTTCCGACGAATTCAGCCCGGAGAGATCCACCAGCTCGTCCACGTGCCGCGACTCATCAGTGTTGAGCAGCCCGAACAGCGCGCGCTCGGCGGGCTGCAAATCCTGTTCGAACAAAGACGCGCGCTCCTCCGCCGTGGTCGCTTCCACCGGAAACAATTGGGCGCGCACGTCGGTGGGCAACTCCTCCACCACGTCCTCCCAGCCGGTGACTAGCTTTGCGCCCTGCTTGATTAGATGATTGGGGGCGAAGCTCGGTAGCTGGGTCACGTTGCCCGGCACGGCGCAGACTTCGCGATTGAACTCCATGGCCAGGCGCGCGGTGATCAAGGAGCCAGAGTACTGTGCGCCTTCCACCACCACAACCCCCAGCGCCATCCCGGCGATGATGCGGTTGCGGATGGGGAAATTCTGCGGCGCCGGGAACGTGCTCATCGGGAACTCGGTCACGATGCAGCCGCGTTCGCTCATCTGCTCGAAGAGCCGTTTGTTCTCCTTGGGATAGACCACTTGGATGCCGGTGCCGAGCACGCCGACGGTGGTGCCCTGCGCCGCGCGCACGGAAGCCAGCGCGCCTTTGTGCGCCGAACTATCAATGCCGCGCGCCAGCCCGCTCACAATCATCAGCCCGCGGTCCGCCAAATCGCGCGCGAGCCGCTCCGCCATCTGGTTGCCGTAAGGCGTGGGCTTGCGCGTGCCCACCAAGGCGATGCTGTGGCGGTTGAGCAGCTCGACCTGCCCCTTGACGTAGAGCAGCGGCGGCGCGTCGTAGATTTGCAGCAGGCGCTGCGGATAGTCCGGTTCGTCCCAATGCAGCAGGCGTGCGCCGACCTTGCGCAGGTCGCCCAGCTCCCGTTCCGCGTCTTTCAGCGGCTGCTGCGAAAAAATCGCCTGCGCCGCCGGAGCCGGGATGCGCTGCGCTTCCAGTTGCGTCAGCGGCGCGCGAAAAATAGCTTCCGGCGTGCCGAAGGCGCGAAGCAGCCGTGCTTCCAGCCGCGCCCCCAGCCCCGAAACCTGCGCCAGCGCCGCCCAGTAAAGATAACGGTCATCGCTCATGTCCCGCGCAGCCTATGAGCACGCTACCAAAGCTGTCAAGCACCGTTTGATCCGGCTCGCACCCAGCACAGCACCCTTAGTACTTGCGAACAGGCGCGACTGGGCCATGGGGCGCGTACGATTCTCCGGAGTCCCGTGGTATAGTGCGCTAGCCCAGGCTGCATTCTGCGACGAAGGAGGATTATGCGCGCTCGCAAATTTGCGTGGTTCATGGCCCTGGCAGTTGTACTGGTGCTTGCCGGATGCTCCGGCAGCGCCAGCGAAACCGCTTCCAGCGATCCGGCCGCA
>JBOGNS010000461.1:0-4575 GCA_050747305.1 Candidatus Acidiferrales bacterium
GCTGCTGCAAGCGGTTCACCGTGGGGTCTTCGCCGTACACGTCGTCGCCCACGTCGGCTTCCGCCATCGCGCGACGCATCGCCGCCGTCGGCTTAGTCACCGTATCGCTGCGCAAATCCACCACGGCTGATTCCTGGCTGCGAGGAGAGCTAGTCCTGTTCATGGAGAAAGAGGATAGCGCCGCCAGGGCCTGCTTGCGAGCGCCAATTTGACACCTTATGGAGTGCGGCGGCTAGCCGCCGTTCTCCCCGCGCGAAGCCCGCTTCGCGCCGTCAAACACGTAACCGGCTATGCGAGCAACAGTGTGTTCATCCCATCAACTCAACGAACACTTCATTCGACACCGCCAGCCGCCCTCGCGCCAGCCGTGCCGTGCTGCCTTCCATCTCCAGCCAACCTGCATCGCGCAGCGACGCCAGCCGCGGCAGCAAACTCACATCGTACGCGCGCTCGATGCGCGCCGCGTCAATCCCCTCCAGCAAGCGCAGGCCGAGGAACAATTCCTCGTCGAGTGCCTGCTGCGAGGTGAGCCGCTCGTGCTGCTCGATGGGCAGCCGCCCCTGCTCGATGCTCGTAACGTATGCCGCCGGATCGTGGACGTTCGCCCATCGCTCGCTGCCGTTGAACGAGTGCGCGCCAGCCCCGAAGCCGAAGTACGGCTCCCGCTTCCAATACTTCAAATTATGCCGCGACCGGTTGTTCGCGCGGGTGCCCCGCCCTTTCGCATTTTGAAAGGGCGGGTTTGACGCGCGCGAGTTTGTTTCCAGCGCCCAATTCGAAATCTCGTAGTGCTCGTAACCGGCAGCCGCGAGCCGCTCACACGCCAACTCATAGCAATCCGCCATCTGCGCGTCCGACGGAACCGCCGGCGCGCTGTAACGCGTCCCCAGCGTAATCACTTCCCGGCCCAGCCGGCTGCCTTCATCCACCTCCAGCAAGTAAATCGAGACGTGCTCTGGCCGCAGCGCAATCAACTGTTCGAGCGAATCGCTCCAGCTCTCCGCCGTCTGGTGCGGCAATCCGCAAATCAGATCCAAGCTGATATTCGCGAATCCTGCCTCGCGCAGCACTCGGGCCGCCTGATAAATATCTTCGCGGCGATGCATCCGCCCCGCCGCCTTCAGTTCCTTATCGCTAAACGACTGCGCGCCCAGACTGATGCGGTTGAATCCGGCTTCCAGCCACGCGTCTGCCTTACCCTGAGCGCCGCCCGGCGACGCGAAGGGTTTCTCCCCCGTGATCGTTTCCGGATCCGCTTCCAACGTTACTTCCTGTAAATTGCAATCACACGCGCGGCGCACCGTCTTCAGCATCCGCTCTAACGCAGCCGGCTCCAGCAAACTCGGCGTCCCGCCTCCAACATAGATCGTATCGACGCTGCTATTTACCTCCCTCGTCACCTGCTCCTTTCCTGTCATCCCGAGCGAAGCGAGGGACCTGTTTGTCGCCGCGGCGCCAACCCCTGCCGCCTCCAACAG
The DNA here is from genome assembly GCA_050747305.1 of Candidatus Acidiferrales bacterium. Classification (GTDB taxonomy): domain Bacteria; phylum Acidobacteriota; class Terriglobia; order Acidiferrales; family UBA7541; genus JBOGNS01. The sequence continues at coordinate 1,479 of JBOGNS010000461.1, forward strand.
CACCGAGTACTCGCGAATCTCCCGGCACACCGCATCCACATACGGCCCATAAACGGCCGGGGACACCACGCCCGTGTGGAAGTTGCAGTACGTACACTTCGTCTGGCAAAACGGAACCTGAATGTAAACGCCGACGCTCATGTCCGATCGCTCACAATCTTCACATGCACTTCGCGCGTGCGCGGGCCATCGAACTCGCAGAAGAAAATCGCCTGCCAGCGCCCCAGCGCCAGCCGCCCGTTGTCGATGGGCACACTTTGCGACACGCCAACCAGCGTGGACTTCACGTGCGAATCCGCATTCCCTTCGTAATGCTTGTAGCCGGCATCGCGCGGCACGAGCTTATCGAGCGTGGCTTCGATATCCCGCGCCACTTCCGGATCATCGCCTTCATTAATGGTGATGCCCGCCGTGGTATGCGACACATACAGATCGCACATGCCGCTCTGCACCCGCGACTCCGTCACCACGCGCTGCACCTCTGCGGTAATGTCCACCAAATGCGTCCGCCGCTCCGTCTTCACCCGAAGCCTCTGTGCCAGGGTAGCCGCCGACGATGCGCCCGTCTTCACCAAACCATCCTATCGCAATTTAAAATTAAGAAGGGGCGCAGCAAGCAGCGCCCCTACACATCTCGAGTGCGGCGGCTCGCCGCCGTTCTCCCCACGCGAAGCTTGCTTCGCGTCCCTTAGCTAGCTAAGAGCGGCAGCGGTCTTCGCGCCATAAAACTCGAACCACGGCTTGGCCGCCTTCAGCCGCGAATTCACGTTGTTGATATTCTTCACGCCCTCGCCCGCCAGCCAGTCCTCCAGCGCCTTCGCGCCGCCCTTGCCATAGACGGGGATGCCTTCCTTCCATGTGGCCCGGCCGCAGAGCACGCCTGAGAAATTCACGCCCGCCTCGCCCGCAAGTTCCAGCGTCTCGTTAAACGTGTCGTTGCTCACTCCCGCCGACAAGTAAATGAACGGTTTCTTCGCCACCGCTGCGGCCTTGCGGAAATGATCCTTGGCCTGCTCGCGGTCATAGCACGACTCGCCCTTGCACGAACGCGCGCCCTTCACAAACGCCATCGTGACCGGGACTTCCACCTTCATGATGTCCACGCCGTACTGCGGCTTGGAAAACTCCTCCATGCTCTTGGCCACCACTGCCGGCTTCTTTTTCGCAAACTCGATGCTCTTCTCGTCCAGGCCTTCTTCATAGCCGACGAATTCGAGGAAGAACGGCACATCCGCCGCCGCGCATTCCGCGCCAATGCGCTCCACCCACGCATGCTTGGTTTCGTTCACCTGCGGCGGATCAAACGGCGTGTAGTACAGGAGGATCTTGACGCAATCCGCGCCCGCCGCCACCAGCCGCCGCACCGAATAATGATCCAGCAAATCCGGCAAGCGCCCCGGCTGCGTATTGTCGTAGCCGCTCTTCTCGTAAGCCAGCAGCAGGCCCGCATTCTTCGCGCGCTGCTTGGCCGCGTTCAGCCCGAATTCTGGGTCCAGCAGGATGGCGCTGGCATGCGGCGTCAGCACCCGCACCACCGCCTCTTTAAACTCCGCCATCATCTCCGGCGTCACGGCCTTCTTGTCGATCCCGCGCGCCTGCGCAATCGCCTTCTGCAGCGACCCGCGCTGATCCATCGCCGCCGCCCCAATCACCCCGCGCGCATCGCTCACCGCTTCCAGCCCCTTTTGCTTCCCGGCAGTCATTTTCATTTTGGCTTCCTCCGACCGATGGATTCCTCAGACAAGCAACGTGCCGACGATTTTAACATGCGTCGTTGCTTTCAACGTTCAACGTTTCAACGTTCTACGCCCGACGTGAAGCGATTCTCACAAAAATAGCACCTGATGCTGCGCCCCGCCTTTCGCCCGCCGCTCCAACTCATCCAGCAGCGGCGGCCCGTAGCGCGCCAGCCACGGCGGCAGCCCATGTACCCGCTCTTGCAGCGCGCGATGTGGATGCAGCGTATCCAGCAGCGCGCGTTCGTGCCGGTCAAGCACGCCGTTGCGAAAACTTTCTGCCCGCCCGGCGCGGCCCCGCAGCTTCAAGAACTGATACAGCATTTTCCGCTCCGCCTTATCCAGCGCGCCCTCCAGCGTGCCATCAAGCTTGCGCAACGGCCCGCGTAACTTCTCGAGCAGCGCGTGCAGCGTTTTCTCCCCGCTTTCAAATTGCTTTGCCAATCCGCGCGGCACAGACGCCTGCTCCATCTTGCGGCGCATCCCTTGCCGTCCCGCAATGACTTCGCGCACCGAAAGGCCGTATCGCCCCAGCAGCTTCGCCGTGTGCGCATCCACCAGCGTAAACGCCGCGCGCGGCAGCACCGCCGGCATTCGCCCCAGGAGCCGCTTGTAAATCACCTGCGATTGCGCCAGGTACGCAATCTCCGCCGGCCCGCCGATGTATGCCGCCGTCGGCAGCACGCTATCCTGCACCACTGGCCGCAACAATGCGTTGGCGGAAAATCTCTCCGGTGACGCCTCCAGCATCGCGCGCGCATCCTCCACGCGCAGCGGCGCGTCGACCGCGCTCAGCCCTTCGCCTTTTTGCCGCAGTGCCACGCGGCGCCCGTCCAGTTCACAAAAGAGCAGCGTGCTGCGCGCCGTCACTTTCACCTGGGCATGGAACCCCGCTTTATCCAGTTCCTTCCCGCGCGCCATCAACTCACTGGCCAGCGCCGCGCGCTCCTCCAGCGCCCGCGCATACACCGGCGCGGCCAGCCGCTGCACGCGCGCATCCAGCGGGTCCAGCATGATCAGCCCGCGTCCGGCAAGCAAGCGGCTCATCATCTTGCCGAAAGCGCTGGAGAGCGTTTCACTTGGCGCATAGCTCGCCCTCAGTGCGCCTTCCACCCACTCATACGACTCGCCCTGCAAGAGCTCCGCGGCGCGCGTCACCAGCGGCGTCACCCTAGCGCCGAGTTGCACGCTGCCGACACTGCGCCCCGCGGCGTGCTCACCTAATTCGAGCTCCAGCCGCTCCAGCTCGCTACCCTCGCCCGGCCAATAGCAGTGATTCACCTCCGCCAGGTCGTGATCCTCGCTCGCCAGCCAGAACACCGGCACCGCATCCATGCCCGCGTCGGTCAACTCCCGTGCCA
>JBOGNS010000462.1:0-6752 GCA_050747305.1 Candidatus Acidiferrales bacterium
GCACCAAATAGCCCAGCGTGGTAATGCTGGTGACGACTTTACTGGTGCTGAGTTTTTGGTCGTAACGCAACACGAACGGCACCTCGGCCACGCGCGCGCCCATCATCTTACATTTAATGAGTTTCTCGATGGTCCCGGTGAAGCCCATGCCTTTCAAATCGATAAACTGGTTGCCGAAGATGGCGATGGCATCTTGAATGAGCGCAACGCGGTAAGCGCGGTAGCCGCAGGTATATTCCTTCAGCCCGCGGATGGGAAAGAAAAACTTGAGCAGGAGGTTGGCGCAACGGCTGATGGTGCGCCGGTAGAGATCAACACCGATCTGGCCGCCGCCTTTCACATAGCGCGAGGTGGTCACCACTTCGTATCCTTCGCGGATCTTCGCCACCAAAGCGAGGATATATTTCGGGTCGTGCGTGTCGTCGCAATCCATGCGGACGACGATATCTTCGGGCGCGCCGATTTCTGCGATGTACTCGAAGCCGTCGCGCGCGGTTTCGCCCAGCCCGCGATTGTATTTGTGGGCGATGACGTCGATGGGATAGCGAGCGGCCAGCTCGCGCAGAATCTCGCCGGTGCGATCCTTGCTGCCGTCGTTGACCACCACCACGCGATAAGGCGCGCGCATCTCGGCCATCACGCCCTCGATTTTCTCCATCATCGGCCGCAAGGCTTGCTCTTCGTTATACGCGGGCAGTAGCAGATAGATCATCACACTCTCCTCGTATCGCGGCGACCTTCAGCTCGCCACATGGCTCTCACGCGTGGACGCGCAATGGGCGACCTGAAGGTCGCCGCTACAACTCATGGCTACAACTCATGGCAGCGCCGCCTGTGTGGTGTCGCGCAGGGCGGATGCATCGACGGCGGTGGCGGCGCGGCCTTCTCCATCCGCCGGAAACCGCACGGTCAGCGAGCACAAAGCCTCCCCGGAACGGTTCAGTTGCGCGGCCATCTCGCTAACCGCGGCTTCCGGCAAAGTAAGCAGATCCGAGCTGTGGAAATATTTCGCCGATCCCATGTGAATCCCCGTGAGCGAGCGCGGCCGCAGAACTTCGGTCACGTTGATCGGCCGCGTCAGCTTGATCGAGTCGGAAATCGTAATCGCCTCCGGCCCGAAGGAAAACGTGCGATGCAGCCGCAATGGCCCCAGCCGCGCGCGCGTAATCAGTCGCTGAATAATCCGGTTGCGAATCCAGGCTCCCAGCGCAGCGTGACGAAACAGCGTGAGATTGAGAATCCGCAGGGCGAGAAAGTTTAACGGCGTGGCGGACGGCGGGCGATACAGCGCGAATGTCGTTTGACATGCGGCGGCAGTTGCATCCCCGGCCGCTGCCGGGTCGCCCGTCCCGAGCATCTGCGAAATCCAGGACCGGTTGCCGGTGCAAATCAAGTACCCGGCGTCTTCGTACGCCAGCGTGCTGGCGCGCCGGTCGAAGATGCGGCACACGCCGCCCTTCTTCGCGTTGGCCACAGCGTAGTAGGCAGGCGTGCCCGCCACGGTGATCCCGGAATCCGGAAATTGCTTCACGCCTTGCAGCTCTTCACAGGGCAGCGGAAGCGGCTCGCGATGCTCGCGCTGCGCGAGCGCTGCTTCGAGGTAAGAAGTCAGCAGCGGCACAAGGTTGTGCATGTCGGTGGTGGCCGGCGTGACTACGTTGCCGGCTGCCAGTCTTTCGCCCACGAAGCGCACGATCGCCGCGGCCAGCGGAATCTCCGGCGCCAGGACCTCGAAACCTGCGGGGAAGTAAAGCGAGGTGTGGCGGCTGCCATAGACGCCGCCCATTCCGCCGTCGGGATGGACGCAATACGAGAGGAATTGGACGCTTCGCTTCAGCGACTCCAGCACATCGGCATCGCCGGTGCGTTGCCAATACTTTGCGAGGTAGGAAATGCCCAGTGATTCGTAGCCGGGGTCCGGCCCGCCATACTCCGTGTACCAACCGTCGCTGGACTGCCGGCTGAGAATGCGGTCCACCACGCCGCGCGCCTGGCGCAGGTAGCGCTGGTCGCGCAGTAACTCACCTGCGCTGCGCCATGCTAGAGCAAACAACGCCTGATGATTGCTGATGAATGCGTAGTCTTCGCGGCTGCGCTCGGCAAAGCGGCAGGCGCGCTGCGCGGCGTCGCGCAACTGATTATGCAGGTCGGGGGGAAGGTCGTCGCCCAGCACACGCGCCGTCTCACAGAGATGGTGCGTGACGGCCAGCGTGACACCGTGATCCTGGCTGAATGGCGCAACCGAATCAAAGGCGCCGTTAGGATGCTGCCGCGCAAGCGTGGCGCGCATCCCCCGCTCGATCCATTCCAGCACACGTGCATTGCGGTGGTATTGGTTGCCGGGCAGCGGGTGACGCCACAACAGCGCCAGCGGGTACACGGCCGTCTGGAGCATAGTCATGGGGAAGTCGCGGAACTTCCAGCCCCAGTGCTCGCGGTCAAAACTGCCGGCGTTGACGGACTGTGGCTCGCGATCGAGCTGACCGAGCAGCGCGGGAACGCGCGGCCACACCATCGAGAGATATGGAGTGCTTGCTCTCATCGCGTCAGACCTTCAATGCCTTCTCCCTGTTTTCCCACGGCCAAGCACTCCTCAAAGCGTAGAAGCTCCTCGAGGCGGAATCGGAAAGTAGCTGGCGCGAGTCTCATCTTGCGGCAGGGCAACGGCCTTGCCGTCCGCCACCAGCGCCAGCGCTTCGGGAAGCAGGGCGGCCGCCAGTTGCGCGCAGCGGCGCATCAGCGACGCCTCGGTTTCGCCTCTGAGAATCTCCAGCTCGCGCTGCAAGAGAATCGGGCCGGTGTCGATGCCTTGATCGATGAAGTGCGCGGTAACGCCGGTTACTCTCTCACGACGGGCCAGCGCCCAGTAAATCGGATTGGGCCCGCGATACTGCGGCAGCAACGATGGATGAAGGTTCAAGCATCCCAGAGGCGGCGCCTCGATCAGGTCGCGCTTCAAGATGCGGCTGAACGCCGCGACAACCACGAGGTCAATCGCCGCCTCGCGGACCGCGGCCAGAAAAGGCGCGCTGTTGGGATTGGACATCTCCAGAGTGGGCAGCCCATTCTGCAGACAAACTTCCGAGAGCGAAGCCGAACCTTGAAACCGGAATCCCAAACGCCGCAACCACAGGCGCACGCGGCAACGCAGCAACGTCGCGGCTTTACGCAGGACGAACCACGCCCCGAACTTACGCCACGAATCGGCGGCCACCTTGGATAATTTGCCGGAAGCCGGCTCGTAGGCTGCTACGGTCACTTGGTGATCGGTGCGCGCCAGGGCCAGCGCGCACTGCACGCTGAAAGGGTTATAAGCGTTCCCCAGAAACAGGATTCGCAGCCTGCGACGGCTTGGCGGCGGTGCGGTCATTAACTCGGATTCGCTCACGCAGTTCATCAGCTCAATTGGCGCGTCACCCATCCGCCGAGAGAGACGGAGAGGGGTTCGGGCAGCCAGCTCCAGCATTTTCGCACCCCGCGATAGAACGGCGAGCTGCTGTCGAACTCCGGCAGCTTGCGCGCACGGTGCAGGAAAAAATCGTAGTTCATGCGGTGATGCAGGCCGCCCCATTTGCGCTTGAAGAAGAGCAGCCCCTCCTGCCGGAACGAATCCGCGCCGAAGTCGTAAGCGCGAAAGCCATTCTCCACCGCCCATCGAATAGAGTTCCAGATCATGAATTCGCTGGGATACTGTTTGCGCCAGCGATTTTGCGGCGCCGCATACGCCGGGATGAACGTCGCTTTGGAGGCGAAACAGATCATGGCGTGAACGGGCACGTCCTGGTGATAAACGAGGAACAGCTTGCCCCCGCCGCTGCGAATCAGGTGGCGCCACATGGCCACGAAGAACTTGCGCGGGAACACAGGTATGCCCATGGCATGGCGCGTCCGGCAAAAGAGCGCGTAGAAGAGGTGCAACGCCGCTTCTGAATCGTCCACCACGAACCGCAGCCCTTGCCGTTCGGCCTTGCCGATGGCCCAGCGAATCGCGTTCTTATCGAGCGCCTTCCACAGGGCATCGCGTCCCGGCGCAAGATCAATTTGGGTTGTCACCCAATCCGTGTTGCGGCGAAACCCGAGCGTTCCCGCGAGATCCCCGGGAATGCCCTGCAACGAACGGATTTCCAAGTATTGACACTGCAATTCGCGCGTGAGCTCGATCGCGCGGCGCAACAGCGCCGCCGCGGCCGCGGAATCTTCCGCCACGATTCCCGCGCGATCCCGCATGGGCACGGAAACCAACCGCCGGCCGTACAGCCCGCTCACCAGAAAGAGCGGCAGTACGCCGCGGATCGTGCCGGCGGCATCGCTTGCCTTGATGTAGAGCGCGCGATGGCCGAGGCCTTCTTCCGTAATCTTTTTCCAAGCCAGCGTGTGATAGACGCTGGCCGCAGCGTGCGACGCGACGAAGGCTTCCCACGCCGGCTCATCCTGGGGCTGAAGCAAGTCGACGGTGAGTTCTCGATCATACTCGCGCGCCGCAATCGGCTGGTGTGTGACCACGCTGGGCTGCTCAGTGGCGTCGCTGGAGCAGGCGTCGAGCGCATGTTCGTATTCGCCGTACTGCCGCGCGAGGTCGCGAGGCGTTGCGAAGCTGAGCGCCGAATCGAAGTGGCGCTCAGCAAAGCGGGTGAGCCAGGGGCCGTAGCGCGGGAAGAAGTCGGCGTTCATGCCGCGCACGTGGTAATCCACCACGGCGACGCCGCCGGTGGCGCGGACGGCATCGAGCAAGCGCCGCGCATGCGCGCTAGTGCGCTCGGCGACTTCCGCTTCGGGCGCTGCCGGATCCGCGATGCCATTTTTAGCGAGGCGGCGATCGAAATGGTCGTCCATCCAGGTGGGCGGCAGCTCGACGATATCCAGCTCGCGCCGCGTGCGCGGATCGAACGGACGAAACGGATGGCACACGCCGCGGCGAAAACCGGGATAAAACTCGAAGGCCAGCGAGCTGTCGTAGGCCATGCCCATCTGCTGGTGATGCGCCAACGTTTCGTGCGGCGCCTCCGGATTGAGCCGCCAATAGTGATGCCGCCCGCCTTCCACGCGCGCGCCGGCAGCCTCTTCGAGCGATTCTTTTTCGCGGCGCAGTTGCTGCGCGTCTTGGAACGCGTGGTAAGAGGCGTGCAGGCCGATTTCGCATCCTGCGTCGCGCAAATAGCGAAAGAGTTCGCGGAAGCGCGGCGAGCGAATGTCGTAGAAGCAGTCCGGCGTGCCTGCGGCATACTGCGTCAGCGAGCCGCGCCGCGCGGAAAAATAGAATGCGGGGCGCGCTCCGTAGCGTTGCGCCAGCTTCACCCAGTCTGCAAACCGCCAGAAGTGGTTCGCGCCGCTCAGCACGCCAGCCAGGGTGCGGCGTGGGGCATGCGTGCGCCCGCTCAGCACACGCAAAAATTCGATGGGGCGGATCATCTCCGGATAATCCACGTCGTGAGAGAAAGCGAACGCCGCACCGATGCCGCCGGAGCCGGCCCACGGCAACGCTGCCGGCGCTTTGCCCTGCGCCGCAAAGTAGCGGCGAAGGAAAGCGGCATAGGCCGAGACGAGCGGCTGCTCGAGCCCGCCGCTGCTCAAAAGCGGCGAGCCGTCGAGGTGGAAATTGTCGCGCGAGTCCCGGCGATAGTGACGCTCACGCGCCCCGCTGAGCAACCAGTACGATGCCAACACGATATCGCTTGCAAAGTGAACCTGGCCGTCGCCGCCGCGATGCAGGCCCGAACTTGCTTCGCCAAAGTCAAAAAACGCCAGACCCTCCTGATGGCGAAGACCGTGAGGCTCAAGCGACGCCGCCTCGGTCAGCGGCTTGCCGCACCACGCGATACTACACGCGGCTGGGTTGGTGGCTGAACCTGCCGGCCTGGCCGGTCCGTAGTAGATGTCCGCGCCGGACGACTCCGCCGAGTTCGCCCACACGAACTGCTGGGCGTAGCCCGCCAGGCGCAGAAGCGTACGCAGGGCGTACCTAGCCTCCGGAGCGAAAGGCTCAATCGCTGGGTGGAGCGCAACTCGTAGCGTCGATATCATGGACGGCCGGGCACACCCTTTCCCGGGTGCCAGGTCGGTGAAATGGCAAACCAGCTTCCATCCCGAATTTGAGCCTAAGTGTCGTTATTACAATTGAATAGATAGATTTTGGCGGCACACCGATGTGCAAACTATTTTCTAGTATGTGCAGAGGATTGCGGTATTCGACGGCCGCCACGACAGTGCATGGGTGCAAGGGATTCGCGCCGCGAAGCCACCCCTATCTGCGCATTGACGCAAGACCGGTGACCCCCACGAGCAGGCAGACTACGACAACTTAAAGACCACGTCGATATTGGTGACCACTTCGACCGGCTCGCCATTCAACTCGGTGGGCTTGTAGCGCCACTGCTGCACGGCTTCGCTGGCCGCCTGCGCCAGCACAGCGTGGCCGGAGATCACCTCGACCTTGCGCACCGAGCCGTCTTTGCTGATGACGGCTTGCAGGCGCACCGTGCCTTCGATGCGCGCACGTCGCGCCAGCACCGGGTAGGCGGGCGGGTTGCTTTTCAGCAGCTTGGCCTGCTGCACGTCACCGCCCACGCGCACGCGCTTTACTTCTTCCTGCTCCTGCGCAAACGCGCTGCCGGCAAATATTGCCAGCCCCAGGCTGAGTACGGCGGAGACCCGCAGGCACCTTGCGATCGATTGCATGTTTGCTCCTTCCTCAAAATCATGTAGCGGCGACCTTCAGGTCGCCACATGGCTCTCGCGCGCGGACGCGCAATTGG
>JBOGNS010000463.1:0-4432 GCA_050747305.1 Candidatus Acidiferrales bacterium
GGGCACACCCGGAAACCCGTCCGCGCTGTCGCCCACCACCGCCAGGTAGTCGGGAATGGATTGCGGCGGCACGCCGAACTTGGCTACCACGCCGGCTTCGTCGCGCACGGTATTGTGCCTGCGGTCCAGTTGAATCACGCGCGTGCCCACAACGCACTGGCTTAGGTCTTTATCCGGCGTGCAGATCAATACTTGTTTCACGCGGCTGTCTTGGGCCGCCTTAGCAGCGGCGCAGGCGAGCGCATCGTCCGCTTCGTAATAGACCATCGGCCACACCATCACGCCCATGGCTTCCAGCGCTTCCTCCAAAATTGGGAACTGCGAGAGCAATTCCGGAGGCACACCTTCGCTGGTCTTGTAGCCCGGATACAGTTCGTTGCGAAACGACTCCACTACATGATCGGTCGCAACACCGACGTGGGTCGCGCCATGTTCGATCATGGACAAAACAGAGTGCAGCACGCCGCGCACCGCGCCAACCTCCTGGCCGTTGACATCCTTCGCAGTAGGCACCGCGAAAAAGTGCCGGAACAATTCGTAGGTCCCATCAATTAGATATACGTCCATAAGGCTCCCATCGGCTGTTGCCTCTGCGGGGGCCGCTGAGGCTCGAGTCCTCTTCGAAGCGCCATTATATGATGCACGCGAGATTTCGCTTTGTTTCGCGGCCATCTTTGCGGCGGCTAACGGGACCGAAGTAGCCAGACTCGCAAGGCACGTCCAGCTTGGCGGAATGGCAACCCTATAGGTGTCGCCGTTCTGCCAAGCTGAGCGTCTCGCTGATTGCCCTACATCGTTGCCGCAACGCAGGCCACGACAATGCCCGGAGTGCCCGCCCGTTGGCAGTGCCAACATACCGGCATTGGCATCGCCGCGAGCATCTTATTCTTCCATCGCCTATCTCTATATAAATAAAAAACTTGTGCTGGTTGCAAGGCCAGGGCCGATTTGGCGTCGCACTTGCCTCCCAATGCCCGCGAAACGAGAATCGATGCTGAGAATCACGATTAGCGATACGCCGTCGGAGCAGCAATGGGCACTGCACGGCCGGCTCACGGGGCCCTGGGTCGCGCAGTTGCAATCGAGCTGGAGCAACTCGCAGGCGGCGCGCGAGGGTAGAAGCTGCGTGATTGACGTGACGAATTTGCTTTCCGTGGATGAAAACGGCGAAGAGGTTTTGCGAACCATGATGAGCGAAGGGGCTCAGTTTCGCGCCTGTGGTGTGTACATCACGCACGTGCTGGCCGGCCTGCAACAACGGTGCCGGGGCATGTAGCGGCGACCTTCAGGTCGCCATTGCGCCCGTCGAGAGCACGGGCTGCGCAAAAGTGGCGACCTGAAGGTCGCCGCTACAGATGGTCGCACGCACGAGGAGCCTGAACAGAGCTTTGAGCGGGGAGGGGGGCGAGATGACAGTCGAACCGCAGAGTGATGTGAGGAGAAGTTCGGGGGAGATGGCTTGGGCTGCCGGCGCACTGATGGACGTCGAAGCGCGGCTGGTGGCCGCAGCGCGACGCGGAGAGTCAGCCGCGTTCGAAGGATTGCTCGCGCGTTACGAGGCGCGAATCTTCCGCTTGGCGCAGAACATCACAAAGAACCGGGAAGACGCGGAGGAAGTGGTGCAGGACGCATTCACGCGCGCTTTCACGCGCCTCGACACGTTTCACGGCGACTCGCGCTTCTCTACGTGGCTCACGCGCATTGCCATCAACCAGGCGCTGATGAAGTTGCGCAGGCACCGGCCCAACCTGGTGCCGCTGGATGAAATGGTCGAAACCGAGGATGGGTCCCTCCCGCGCGAGATCGCGGATTGGGGACCGAACCCCGAGCAGCGTTACTCGCAGCAGGAGTTGCAAGCCATTCTGGCGGCCGCTACCGATCAACTCTCTCCATCGCTGCGCATCGTGTTTCAGCTTCGCGATGTGGAGCAGCTTTCGATTCAGGAGACGGCGGAGGCGCTGGGACTCTCCGCATCGGCGGTGAAGTCGCGGCTGTTGCGCGCGCGCCTCGAGCTTCGTGAGCGCTTGAGCGAGCGCTTCCGCCTGCGCCGGGACTTGCGCAGTGCCAGCTCCAGGCACACCCGCAACTGACTGCGAGCACCGTATCGAGATCAGGAAATAAAGAGAGGTCACATGAGGTGGGAAGCCATCGCTCCCCAACTGGTGCTGGAGTTGTTTTCGAATTTGGGCCGCACGCCGATGCGGCCGCGATACCACGCAAATAAGAGCAGCGGCGACGCCTTCGCAATGTCGTGCGCGGCGAATGGTGTGAGGAGGAACTCATGGCGAAACGCATGATCTTGATGCTGGCGGCAGTGGCGGCAATCGTCGCAACGCTCGGCTTCGTGAAGGTCCGTCAAATTCAAAGAGTCGAGGCTTTCCAGCCGCCTCCGGAAGCGGTGACCACCATCGTGGCGCAGCAAGAGAAGTGGCCCGCGACGCTGAGCGTGATCGGCACCATGGCGGCCGTGCAAGGCGTCACGGTAAGCGCGGACCTCCCGGGTGTGATCGATCGCATCGCGTTCGATTCCGGCCACGCGGTTCGCCAGGGAGACTTGCTGGTGCAGCTCGATACGCGGCAGGAGCAGGCGCAATTGGCCGCCGCCGAGGCCGAGCGCGACCTGGCGCATGTGAACTTCGCTCGCCTGGAAGGCTTGGTGAGCACGGGCGCCATCTCTCGCGCGAACTACGACCGGGCAGCAGCCGAACAGAAGCTGACCGAAGCCAGGGTCGGAGAAATTCGGGCCACCATCGCGCGCAAGACGATTCGCGCGCCGTTCTCCGGAGTTCTGGGCATCCGGCAAGTCAACCAGGGGCAGTATTTGTCGGCCGGCGACGCCATCGTCCCGTTGCAGTCGCTCAATCCCATCTACGTCAACTTCGGCATTCCGCAGCAGGACGCGGGGCAAGTACGCGTGGGCCGAACGATTCTCATCACCAGCGCGGATTGGCCGGGCGTTGAGTTTACGGGCCGCGTCACCGCCATTAACGCAGTGGTGGATGAGGCCACCCGCAACATTCAGATACAGGCCACGCTGGCCAACCCGCAAGGCAAGCTGCGCCCCGGCATGTTCGTTCAGGTGGAAGCGAGGACAGGCGCAAGCCGCTCAGTGATCACGCTGCCCGCGTCGGCCATCAGCTATGCGCCGTACGGCGATTCGGTGTTTGTGGTTAGCGATCTCGAAGGCCCCAATGGCCAGCCCTACCGCGGCGTGCGTCAGCAGTTCGTCAAGGTGGACGGCGCGCGCGGCGATCAGGTGGCCGTAATCGAGGGCATCCAGCCCGGCGACGAGGTGGTGACCTCCGGCACATTCAAGCTGCGCAATGGCGCTGCGGTGCAGATCAACAACAAAGTCCAGCCGGAGAATAACCGCAAGCCCAAGCCGGAGGATAGCTGATGAAATTCACCGATCTCTTCGTCAAGCGGCCGGTGCTGGCTATCGTGGTCAATCTGGTGATCCTGATTGCCGGCCTACAGGCCATCCGCTCGCTCAGCGTGCGGCAATATCCGCGCAGCGACATTGCAGTGGTGAAGGTCACCACCGTGTATGTGGGCGCCAACGCCGATCTCGTGCGCGGGTTCATCACCACGCCGCTCGAGCGCGTGATCGCCAGCGCCGACGGCATCGACTACATGGAATCCTCCAGCGCGCAGAGCCTGAGCACTATCACCGTTCACCTACGGCTCAACTACGACATCAATGCTGCGCTTACCCAGATTCAGGCCAAGGTCGCGCAGGTGCGCAACGACTTGCCGCCCGAAGCCGAAGCGCCGGAAATCGAGGTGGAAACAGCAGACACCCAGTTTGCCGCGCTGTACCTCAGCTTCTCCTCCGCCGATCTGGACCAGAATCAGATTACCGATTACCTGACGCGCGTCGTCCAGCCCAAGCTGAGCTCGATCGATGGCGTCCAGCGCGCCGACATCCTCGGCGCTCGCACCTTCGCCATGCGCATTTGGCTCAAGCCGGACAAGATGGCCTCCCTCGGCATCTCGCCATCGGCGGTGCGGGAAGCGCTGGCAAGCAACAACTATCTGTCCGCACTGGGGCGTACCAAAGGCTCGATGGTTTCAGTCAATCTGGTGGCCAACACCGACCTGCGCACGCCGGAAGAGTTTCGCCAGCTTGTAGTCAAAGAAAAAGACGGCGTCGTGGTCCGGCTCGGCGAGATTGCCGACGTCGTGCTCGGGGCGGAGAACTATGAAGAGGATGTGCGCTTCAATGGTGAGACCGCCACGTTCATGGGTGTCTGGGTGCTGCCCAACGCCAACTCGCTCGACGTGATCCGCAGCGTGCGCGAGGCGATACCGCAGATCGAGGCGCAGTTGCCCGCGGGAATGAAAGCCGGCATCCCCTACGACGCGACGGCATACATCGAGGATGCCATCGACGAAGTGCTGACCACCCTTTCCGAGACGCTGCTGATCGTCA
>JBOGNS010000464.1:0-3448 GCA_050747305.1 Candidatus Acidiferrales bacterium
ATCGGCTGGGCGCTTTACGAGGGCTGGGATGCAGATGACCCGCCGGGCCGGTGGGGCGCGCAGCTTTTTGAGATTGCTTTCTGGGGACAGCTACTGGTGCTGGTGGTGGGCGGCGGGTTTGCCTGCCTTCCGGCAATCAACCGCGAGAAGGAACAGAACACTTTTGATTTCCAGCGCGTCACGCGACTCACGCCGCTGGAGCTTTCCCTCGGCAAGCTGTTTGGCGCGCCGGCGCTGTCCTACTTTGTCGTGCTGTGCTTGATGCCGGCGGCGCTGGTAGGCGCGGCGATCGGCCGGATGAACTGGGGAACGGTGCTGGCGGCCTACGGCGTGTTCCTCATTACAACGGTGGCGTGGCACGGGTTTGCGCTGCTGATCTCGCTGCTGATCGAACGCAACGCCGCCAGCGCGGGCGGGCTCTTGTACCTCGTGGTGCTGGGCATGCTTTCGTATCCGAACTACGGGCCTATAGGGTTGGGCACGATGTCGCCGTTCTTTGCGGTTTCGCTGCTCTCGCCGCAGGCGTGGGCCTCCGGCGCGCCCACGGCCGGCGCTTTTGGGGCGCGGTATGTGGATTCATTTTTCGGCCTCGCCGTACACCATGCGATTGTGCTGGTGCTGCTCTCGGTGATTTTCCTTGCATGGATGCTGCTGGCGCTGGCGCGCAATATCAAGCGCGACCCGGCGGTGTATGAGCTGTACACGCCGTTGCAATCGCTGGGACTGGCTGCGTATCTCAATCTCGTGCTGGTGGGATTTTTCGTGTGGGAGAATTTTTCGGCGGACGACGCGCGCGGCCTGATGTTCTTCGTCAACCTCAGTCTGTTCTTCGGCCTGGGCCTCGCCGTGCTGCGCAACCGCGACCGCTTGCGTCGCCGCTTGAACGAGGTCGGCGAGAAAGCTTCCGGCTGGCTGGCGGCGTTTTGGCCGGCCACCTATCTGCTCGGCGGCTTCCTGTTGGTGGGGCTGTTCATTGTCGCGGTCATCGGCCGCCATTTTCAGGGCCAGCAAGGATGGAATTTGGCGACGGCGCTGGTTTCCCTGGGGCTTTGTGCCTTCTGGCTGGCGCGCGACGTGCTCTTCCTGCAGTGGCTTTACCTCACGCGCATTCGCCGGCCATTGGTGATGGGCGTGATCTACCTGATCGTGTACTACACCTGCGTGGGGATTCTTCTCACCGCGCTGGGTATGACCACCTCGCCCGGGCGCATGCCCTTTGCCGCCATCTTCATGCCTAACCTCGGCCTGTCACTGAATAACGAGGCCTGGGACTCCTATCGCGCGGCATGGCTGCTGGCACTGTTCGCGCAAGCGCCGATCCTATGTGTGTTCGCGCTATTCCAGCGGCAGAAGCTGCTGGAACTTTCGTCACGCCCGGCGTCCGCGGTGCCCGCACCCGCCAGCGCGGATTAAGTCAATGTGGAGTGCGGCGGCTTGCCGCCGTTCTCTTTGTGCGAAGCTTGCTTCGCACGTCGTACTCCCCAAACGAACTCCTAACGGGTCGGCAAGAAGCCGGCGATACCGCGTTTGGTTGACGCTCCTGTGAAACGCTGACAAAATTCTACTTGTTCGTGCTGAACCTTGCTCACGTTTGGACGATCCCGCTGGCCACGGCGCTGGCGCTGGTCGGCTGCGGGCCCAGCAAGAAAGACAGAATCAAACCAGCAGAGATGCTCGTCGCGAAAGACGCCACCGCCGAGCAGTTAATCGTCGCCTACAACCAGCAAGCCGATGCGGTGCGCAGCTTGAATGCGCGCGTCGAGCTCAACCCGGTAGCCGGCTCGGCTTACAGCGGTGTGATTGAAGATTACCGCGACGTGCGCGGTTTCATCCTCGCGCAGAAGCCATCGCATGTGCGCATGATCGGGCAAGCGCCGGTGGTGGCGACCACCGTCTTCGACATGGTGAGCGACGGCGAAACGTTTCGCATTTCTGTCCCGCCGAAGCACAAGTTCATCACCGGCCCCACGAACCTGCGTCGCGAAACGGAGAAGCCCATTGAAAATCTCCGTCCGCAACACTTGGTGGACGCGCTTTTCTGGCCGGAATTGCCGGTAAGCGCCGGCGGGCTGCATTCCTCGGTGCTGTTCGAGGAGCAGGACGAGCGCTCGCCCGCGAATGGCGCCATCACGCGCCGCTTTTACGTGATTACGCTGCTGGCCGATACAGGTCCGCGCGAGGTGGCGCGCAAAATCTGGTTTGACCGCGCGAACCTCAACGTGACGCGCCTGCAGGCTTACGAGCCGGGCGGCCGGCTGGCCACCGACGTCACCTATTCGGAGTGGCAGCCCGCGGATGCGGTAGCATCCGGCGAAGCGGTGCGCTATCCTCGCTTCCTGCGGATTGCGCGTCCGCAGGACGATTACCGTCTGGATCTGCGCATCACTAAACTGACGGTGAACGAGAGCATCGCTGCCGAGCGTTTCCGGCTCGAGCAACCGCAAGGCGCGGAGCTGGTGCAGCTCACGAACAAATCCGGGGAGAAGCGGCCGTGATGGCGCGCCTCGGACTAAATGAAACGGCGATGATCAAACAAGATAAAAGGAGGACAGACCGGGAGGTCTGTCCTACGGAGCAGCGATGATTGGGCAGTTGGTTGTGCGCAACGTGATGCACCGGCCGATCCGCACGGCGATCAGCGTGATCGCGGTGGGCGTGGAAGTAATGCTGGTGGTGATTGTCGTTGGCCTGACCAGCGGGCTGCTGCAAGACACCGCAAAGCGCGTGGAAGGCGTGGGCGCAGACATCATGCTGCAGCCGCCGTCGGCTTCGGTGTTCATGGCTTTCAGCGGCGCGCCGATGCCCATCACCATCAAGGATAAGCTGGCGGAGATGGAGAGTGTGCAGGCCGTGGCGCCGGTGCTGCTGCAATTCAATTCCGGCGGGCTGGAAATCGTCTACGGCATCGACAAGCAGTCGTTCAGCGCGGTATCCGGCGGCTTCGTGTTTCACGAAGGCCGTGGGCTCGAGGCATCGCACGACATTCTGGTGGACGACTGGTACGCCAAGGCCAAGAAAGTGAGCGCCGGCGACACGGTGCGCCTCTTCGAGCAGGACTTCCACGTGGCCGGCGTGGTCGAGCACGGCAAAGGCGCGCGGCTGTTTGTGCCGCTGCAAACATTGCAGGAGCTCTCCGGGTCGCTCGATAAGGCGTCGGTATTTTTCGTCAAGCTGGAGGACCCCGAGTACACGCAAGCGGTGATGGACGAAATCCGCCGGCTCTTCCCGCGGCACGAGATTCGCCCGCTGAAAGATTTTCTTTCGCTGATGACGTCGTCGAACCTGCCCGGGCTGGACGCTTTCATCAACTCGATGATCGCCATCGCCGTGACCATCGGATTTCTGGTGATTTTTCTTTCCATGTACACCACGATCATCGAGCGCACGCGCGAAATCGGCGTGCTGAAATCGCTGGGGGCATCGAAGGCCTACATCGCGCGCGCCATTC
>JBOGNS010000465.1:0-5148 GCA_050747305.1 Candidatus Acidiferrales bacterium
CCTCTGGCGGCCGGTGTCGAAGGGCGAAAGAAGCTACAGCAGCAGCACGGTGCTGGTGCGCGCATCTGGCAACACGGCCCCCGCGTTGGCCGCGCTGCGTCAAGAAGCCCGCCAACTCGACGAAAAAATTCCGGTCGTGGGCCTGCACACATTGGAAGACGCCATCAGCGTCTCCCTGCTGTTCCCGCGCATGGGCGCCACACTTTTCGGACTGTTCGGCGCGCTCGGCCTGTTGCTCGCCGGCGTCGGGCTTTACGGCGTGATCGCTTACACCGCCAGCCGGCGCACCCACGAAATCGGCATTCGCATGGCGCTGGGCGCCGCGCGCTGGGACGTGCTGAAGATGGTCCTCGGCCAGGGACTCACGCTCACCAGCATCGGTCTGGTGATTGGTCTCGCCGTGGCTTTTGCCGTCACCGGCATGATCTCCGTGCTGCTTTACGGCATCAGTCCCACCGACCCGCTCACCTTTGCCGGCATCTCCGCGCTGCTGCTCGCCGTGGCCATGCTGGCCTGCTATATCCCCGCGCGCCGCGCCGCCCGCGTCGACCCCATGGTGGCGCTGCGCCATGAATAAAGGACGAACGCAGATGAACGCAGTCAAATGCAGATAGACGCAGATGAGCGAGGAGCACGGATATTCTTCCCTATCTGCGTTCATCTGCGATGTCTGCGTTTATCTGCGATGAACCCATCTCCCGCGACCCGCCGCGGGGCGCTGGGGCCAACCACTGACCACCGGCTACCCGCCCCTTGACATAATGTCAACTTAGTTGGCATTATGCTGGCCATGTCGCCGGAGCCTCTGCTCAGCGAGCTCGAACACCTGGTGCTGCTGGCCGTGCTGCGCCTGGGCGAAAAGGCCTACGCGGTCCCTATCCGCGAGGAGATTTCCAGCGTCACAGGATTACGCCCCTTGCGCGGCTCGATTTACGTGACACTCGACCGGCTCGAAAAGAAGGATTACCTGCTTTCCGAGATGGGTGACCCCACGCCGGAACGCGGTGGCAAGGCGCGTCGCTATTTCCGCGTAACGCCGGCGGCGCGCCGCGCGCTGCGCGCATCTCGTGCTGCCTTCCAGAAGATGTGGGAAGGCGTGGAAACCACGGCAGGCAAGCCATGAACAGGATCACTCGCCTCCCTGCAATCGCCGGGCGCTTGTTGGCGTGGCTTTCGCCGCGCGAGTGGAATGATTCGGTGCGCGGTGATCTGGAGGAAGAGTGCGCGCGCCGCGCGATGCGCAGCGGGGCGCTGCGGGCATGCACGTGGGCGGGGATGCAAGCACTGGAGATTGCAGCTCAGTTTGTGCTGTATCGCACGCGCCGGCGGCTGGCGCGGCGGCAGTCGGATGCCGGCGCGGCCATTGCACAGGCTGGAAAGCCTGTGCCACGGAAGGGAGACAGCTTCATGCAAGGATTCCTTCAGGATTTGCATTACGGGCTGCGCATGATCCGCAAGAACCCCGGCTTCGCGCTGCTGGCAGTGCTGACGCTGGCGCTCGGCATCGGCGCCAACACCGCCATTTTCACCGTGGTGAACGCGGTGCTCTTGCGCCCCCTGCCGTACTCCGACCCTGACCGCCTCGTCTACATTCAGGAAAACAACCTCAAGAAAGGCTGGGACAGCTTCAGCGTGGCGCCGCCGAATTTCGTGGACTGGCGCGCGCAGAGCCGCTCCTTCGAAAAAATGGCGGCGATCGATAGCGTCTCGTTCAACTACACCGGAGGCAAATCGCCGGAGCGCCTGCGCGGCCTGCTGGCCACGGAAGACTTCTTCCCGCTGATGGATGTGCAACCGCAACTGGGCCGTTGGTTCACGCCGGAAGAGCACCAGCCCGGCAAAAACAAAGTCGTGCTGCTGACGCAGCGCGGCTGGCAGCGCCTATTCCACCAGCGCGACGACGTGCTGGGCCGCATGATGATGCTCAACGGCGAGGCCTGCACCGTGGTCGGCGTGCTGCCGGAAGAATTTCGCATGGGCTTCCAGCGCGATCTTTGGGCGCCGCTGGTGTTCAACGCCGATCAGCTTGCGAGTCGCGGCTCCCATTTCCTCAACGCAATGGGCCGCCTGAAGCCGGGCGTCAGCGTGGAGCAGGCGCAGCAGGAGTTGAGCGGCATCGCCGCGCGTCTCGCGGAGCAGTATCCCGATTCCAACCGCGACTGGGGCGTGGTGGTCACGTCGATGTACGAAATCGTGGTCGGCGAGGTGCGGCTCGCGCTGCTGGTGCTGATGGGCGCCGTTGGCCTGGTGCTGCTGATCGCCTGCGCCAACGTAGCCAACATGCTGCTGGCTCGCGCCTCGGTGCGCGCGCGTGAAATTGCCGTGCGCGCGGCCATCGGGGCCAGCCGCGGCCGCCTGGTGCGACAGTTGCTCACCGAAAGCCTACTGCTCGCCATAATCGGCGGCGGTATCGGCCTGCTGCTGGCGATGTGGGGCACGGAAGCGCTGGTTGGCAGTCTCAGCGGCGTGTTGCCGCGCGCCTCAGAAGTGCGTGTGGATGGCTGGGTGGCGTCGTTCGCCGTGCTGGCGACCCTGCTCACCGGTTTGCTGTTCGGGATGGCGCCGGCGTGGATGGTGTCGCGCTCGAATTTGCAAGACACACTGAAGGAAGGCAGCGCCGGCGGCAGCGCAGAGCGGCGTGGCTGGCTGCGCAGCACGCTGGTGGTAACGGAAGTGGCGCTGGCCGTGGTGCTGGTGGTGGCGTCGGGCCTGCTGCTGCAAAGCTTCGCGCGGCTGCAAGCCGTGCCGCCGGGTTTCCGCACCGATCACGCGCTGACTTTTACCGCCATCCTCCCGCGCCCGAAGTATGCCGCGCCGGCGCAGCAGGCCGTTTTTTTTCAGCAGACCCTCGAACGCGTCAAGGCCCTGCCCGGCGTGGAGTCCGCCACACTTACCTCGACCGTTCCGGTGAGCGGAAATGACGAGCTTTACGGTTTGACCGTGGAAGGGCGACCGACCGGCGACGGGGACCTGCCTTCGCCGCTCTACTACCTGATCAGCCCCGATTACTTCCGCACCATGGAAATCTCGCTGCTCGCCGGACGCGCGTTCACGGAGCATGATACCGATGGCGCGCCGCCCGTAGTCGTCATCAACCGCGCTTTTGCTGAGCGCATCTTCCCCGGTGAGAATCCCATCGGGCAGCGCATCCGTTTGGGCCGCAACTCCAGCATCGTGCGCGAGATCATCGGCGTGGTTGCCGATACCAAGCATTACTGGCTGGGTGAACGCAATTCGCTGCTGCAGGTCTATGAGCCGTTCGCACAGATGCCGGCGCGCGGGATGGAGTTTGTGCTGCGCACCTCGGTCGAGCCAACCAGCCTCGCCGCCGCAGTTCGCCGCGAGGTGCAAGCTGTAGACCCCGACCAGCCCATCACCAGCTTGCAGACGCTCGAGCAGATGCTGGCGCAGTCGGTGGCGCAGCCGCGCTTCCGTACGCTGCTGCTCGGGTTGTTCGGCGGGCTGGCTCTGCTGCTGGCCTCGGTGGGCGTCTACGGCGTGATGGCGTATTCGGTGGCGCGGCGCACGCAGGAAATTGGCATTCGCATGGCGCTGGGCGCGCAACGCGGCGACGTGTTGCGCATGGTACTGCGCGGCGGATTCGCCTTGGCCGCAGTGGGCGTACTCATTGGCCTGGCTGGCGCCTTCGCCGCGACACGCCTGCTGGAAGGCCTACTCTTCGGCGTGCAGCCCAGCGACTTACAAACCTACGCCATTACCGCAGCGATTCTCGTGGTGGTGGCGCTGCTCGCATGCGCCATTCCCGCGCTGCGCGCCTCCCGCGTCGACCCCATGATGGCGTTACGCCATGAATAAAGACGAACGCAGATGAACGCAGATAAATGCAGATTGACGCGGATGAGCAAGGAGAATGGAAGTAAGGAGACGAGAAGAGGGAAAGAAAAGGAAAACGAGAAAAGCAACCCGAGTCTGTGTGTAAGGGCTATCTCTGGATATTCTCCCGTATCTGCGTTCATCTGCCCGATCTGCGTTCATCTACGATGAATGCATTCCCCAGACGGTCCACTACGAATGCGAGAACATTAATTGGCGCTTGATTTCGGCCCACTGATCGGTGGGAAAGATGCGCGGGCCGACTTCGATCAGCCGCGGCAGCATGTAATAAACAGACACCGGACTCCACTTGCCGCCATGGCGCGTACGATGGCCTTGCCGGTTCAGCTCATCCGCCACTTGCTCGTAGGAAATTTCCTGGATGATGAGTTTCATCATCTGCATTAGCGCTTCCATTTCGTGCGTATTCTCTTTTAAGCGCTGGCAATCTTCAGCCACTTGGTAACCGAAGGGCACTTCGAAGCTGCGCGCTGCCGCCTCGCCGGCCTCCGACGCGCGCTCCCATTCGATGGCCACCGGACGCCAGCCGGTGTCGGCCCGTTCTTGAATTTTTTGCAGATCAATCGGCCCGTGCAGAATCTCGCGCATGCGCTCAACCTTGGCCATCGCACCCTCCTGACTGTGACACCACTCCTCGCACACCAGCGGCAATTCATGTGCCACGCACCTGCCGGCGCGCACATTGAAAATCAACCACTTGCTTGTGGTGGAAGGCGGTTTCGCGGGCCCGTCTTGTCCGCTGTTGGGACTTCGCTGTTCACCTGGCGCACAGTGGTCTGCAGGGCTTTGGTTTGTTTTGAGGCGGAGCTAAAGCCGCCAAATGCCGCCCTGAAGGGCGGCGCTACATCATCCGCGAACAGTCCCTGCGTCGGCTGGTTTCGTGGCTGACGTTGGCTCACAATAGTCGTCGCTTTGCGCGCGCCCACCCACTCGCGAACACCGGACGAGCCGTCGCTGTTCACGCCTGCCGTTTTCTCCAGCGCGTTTCTGCTCTTTCTGATTCAGCCGATGATCGCCAAGATCATCGTGCCGTGGTTTGGCGGCTCCGCGGCGGTGTGGATCACCTGCCTGCTGTTCTACCAGGTGGCGCTGCTCCTCGGTTACGCCTATGCGCATCTGCTAGCATCCCGCGCGTCACGCACGCAGTTTTACGTTCACGCGGCGTTCCTGGCTGCGAGCGTGGCCCTGCTGCCGGTGATCCCCGGCGTGCAGTGGAAGCCTGACGGCGCGGAAGCCCCGGCTCTGCGGATCGTGGAACTGCTGGCGGCCGCCATCGGTCTTCCGTTTGTGCTG
>JBOGNS010000466.1:0-4969 GCA_050747305.1 Candidatus Acidiferrales bacterium
CAGTATGCGCGCGCAGTGAAACTCTTCTACCGCAAAAACGGCCGGTTCCCAACCTCTATGGACGAGCTTTCCAAGCCCCAGAATGACGTCCGCTTCTTGCGCCGCGCCTACGAAGACCCCATGAACACCGAAGATGGAAGCTGGCGGCTGATTTACATCGGCGCAAACGGCCAGCTTATCGGCAGCACCACGCGGTCGAATGCGCTGCTGAATCTGCCGCAACGCCCCGGTGGCGCCGCCCCCGGCACAACCGGCACAACCGGTGGAAGGCCGCCCGGAGCCGGCGCTACAGGTGCGGGAACCGGCGCGGGAGCAGGCTCAGGAACCGGAACGGGAACCAGCAATTCCACTCCGGGCACGCTGGGCAGCGGCCCAATCATCGGCGGCAACATCATCGGCGTCGCCAGCAAAGTCGCGAGGTCCTCGATCAAGGTTTACAAAGGCGCGACCATCTACCGCGACTGGGAATTCATCTGGGATCCGACGCAAGATGCCGCGCTCGCCGGCCCGGGGATGAACCCTCCCGGAATCGGCACACCGGCCGGCACGCCTGCGGGGCAGCCGGCCGGCACGCCAACCGGGAATCCCCCTCCTCCCCCGCGCCGTCCCTAACCTTCCCTTTCAATCATTGCCGGCGAATGTGGATGCGCGCGAGCCTTGCGCTTGGAGGCCTTCGGTGACGCGCGCAATGTAGTCGCGCGTTTCGCGAAATGGCGGGATGCCGCGATACTGCGTTACGCGCTCAGGGCCCGCGTTGTACGCGGCGAGTACGAGAGGCAGGTCGCGTTCGTAGCGGTCGAGCAGTTCGCGCAGGTAGCGGGCCCCGGCGTCGATGTTCTGTTCGGGATCGAAAATGTCGGTGACGCCGAGGCGGCGCGCTGTCGCGGGCATCAGTTGCATCAGGCCGCGCGCATCTTTGGGCGAGATGGCGCGCGGGTTGAAATTGGATTCCGCGGCGATGATGCTGGCGATCAGCCGCTCATCCACACCGTGCCGAAGCGCGGCGGCCGTGATCAGTGTATCAAACGGAGTGCGCTCCATCGCTTCGGCTGTGCGACCGAACGCATCTTCCGGCTCGATGGCTACAACTTCAGCCGCGGACAACTCCAGCCGTCCGCCGGCCATGTGCAGCACATAAATGCTCTCGATGCGCTCGTAGCTTGTGACGCGCAGCCGCTGGCCGCTGCGCAACACCACGTATTCCGCGTTCGCGGGCGCGGCGCACACCGCAAAAACCAGCAATGCCCAAACCCAGCGAAGAGGCGCAGGGGACCCCAAGCCGAACCGCGAGAATCTGCGCGAGTCGGCGAGCGCGTGCTGCAAGGAAAGCCTCATGTCAGCGAACCGGCCCGTAATACAAACTGGTCGATGGCGGCGGCGACGCCGGCTTCATCGTTTGACAGCGTAACGTGCCAGCCATTGGATTTCAATTCTGCCACGCTGTTGCTCATCACCACCGGTACTCCGGCAAATTCCAGCATTTCGCGGTCATTGAGGTTATCGCCGATGGCCAGCACTTCATCGCGCGCCACGCCCCGGCGCCCGGCCCATGCCGCCAGCGAAGCGCCTTTCGAGCAGCCGGGTTGCATCACATCCACCAATGAGAAGTTGCGTGCTTCGTATTCTGTGATCGCTGTGCCAAATTCGCTGGCGTAGGCAAGTCGCGCCAGTTCACCGGCCAGGGCGCGCATCGGCGTCACTGGCCCCGTGAACATCACCTGGATCGGATCCTCCGTGAGGCACGCCTCCAGCGGCGCCATTTGCGCGAGATACTCGCGGTTGCGCTCGAAATAACTGCGGCGGCCGGGGTCGTCCCAGTCCATGTATTCCCAGATGACCTGATTCTCGCACGGCCGGTCGAACACCACAGCAGCGCCGGCGCGGTAAGCCAGCGTGTCGAGAAGCACGCGGCGGGCAACATCAACCGGTAACAGGTTGCGCAGGTGCGTGGCCCCATCTTTGGATTTGATGAGCGCGCCATTGTTCACGATCATCGTCAGCGCGCACGGAATCTCGCTGGCGATGGGCATCGCGAAATCAAAGCGGCGGCCGGTGACCAGCGCCACTTCTACACCGCGCTCGGTAGCTTCCACGATGGCTTTTCGGTTGGCCTCCGGAAGCTGCCAGCGGCTGTCCAGCAGCGTTCCATCGATATCAATAGCAATCAAACGGATCGGCATGCAAGAACAGTTTAGCAGCAGGGACCGTATTCGGTAGGGGCGCTGCTCGCTGCGCCCCGCTTCTTGCTGCGCCCCGCTGCTTGCTGCGCCCCGCTGCTTGCTGCGCCCCGCTGCTTGCTGCGCCCCGCTGCTCGCTGCGCCCCGGTGCTCGCCGCGCCCCGAAAAGCTCGGCAATTTGCGGGACACGACACGAGGACAGACCGGGAGGTCTGTCCTACAGGGCGTTAGCGATCAGGTTGCGGATCTGGTCTTCGTTTTCAGGCCACGATGTGGCATCGAAGAGGAGCCGCTGCTCGATCAGTTGCGCTTGCTGCCCCGGCGCAAGCAGCGTGAGCGGCCCGTGAACGTCAATGGCAAAGTACGGCCCCACAGCCCCACCATGCGAAACCTCCGCCGTGCAGCTATTGCCATAGGGGCGCCGGCCGAAGACCTCGTAGGCCGTGGCGTAGCCGACCAAGGCGACCGAGGGCGACGATGCGCCATTGCCGGACGCTAAATCTGCCGGCGCGTCGTCGCCTTCCACTGCCGAAGCAGGCGCCGCCACCGGCTCGGCCGCGTCGGGCGCAACCGGTGGGGCGGGGACATAGGTTGAACCAGCCGGCTGCAACGCGAGCACCCAGCCTTGATCCGCATCCACGCCGAACCGAAAGGGCGCGTCACCCGAGCAATCGACAATTACAATCGGGCCGGTGGTCTTCAGCGCCGTCTCGCGCACCGCCGCAGACTGTGCATCGCTATCCACGCTCTTTACACCCGCGGGGAAGCGCGAAGCCTTGCGTCGCGGCAAATACACGCGACCGGGCCGCCGCAAATGGAACACGTCCCAGATAGCCCACTGCGCGAGCTTGCCGGAGACGTTGCGCAGCGTATGCGTGATCTCGAATCCTGCGCGCGCGGCAGTTAGGCGCACGGTGCGCGTCACTTGCATGCCGGTTTCGCGATCCACCGGGCTGCTGACGGTCAGGCGCACGTCCTGCTCGGTTTGCTGGTCGATGCTCGCGGCGTACGGGCCGGAGTCGAGATCCAGAAAGGGCACGCCATCCGACCAGCGGCTTTGCGGCGCAAGCCAGGTATGGTCGCCGCCGTAGCGGCGCAGGCCGAATTCGCGCTTGGCCGCGCGTGGGTCAGGGAAGGAATGCAAGTCGAGAACGCGTCCGTGATAGGCCGGATTGGCGTACGCCAGATCGTGGCCGCGCCAGGCAACGCGCAGGATGCGCCCGCCGATGGCGGGTGCAATCGCCAGTTCCAGTTCGCCGCGGTGCAGCCGGTAAGCCGGCCAGCCGCAGTAGTCGCGTTGCTCGAGTGAGACAGCGGTAAGCGTTTCGGTGGTCATGTGGTCCTCGTTGAATCGCGTTGGGCGCGTCGCGAGAGCACTCGCGCTCGACGTCGCGAGAGTACTCCCGGTGACCCATGTTGGTTGTTACGACGTTCATGGCTGCGCGGGCATCGCCGACCGATTTCGGCGCGCACCGCTATGTTACACTCACTCGCTTGTGACTTCCACGCTGACCCTTCTGGAATGCTCGAAGCCTGCCTGCGCAAAGAAGTATTCAACTGGCGAATTGCGTAACCTGTGCGACTGCGGTGCGCCGCTGCTGGCACGGTACGACGTGGCGCGCGCGGCGAAGTCGCTTACGTGCGAGTCGCTGGCCGGGCGTGCGCTGACAATGTGGCGCTACGCGGAAGTCATGCCGCCGGGGCCACACGTGTCGCTGGGCGAAGGCATGACGCCCGTGATTCACGCGCAGCGGCTAGGCCGGCAGTTAGGCTTGTTGAATCTGTACGTGAAGGATGAGGGGCTGAATCCCACCGGCTCGTTCAAGGCGCGCGGGCTGGCGGCCGCGGTCACCTGCGCGAAGAATCTTGGCGCGAAGACGCTGGCCATCCCGACCGCAGGCAATGCCGGCGGCGCGCTGGCAGCGTATGCGGCGCGCGCGGGGCTGCGCAGCGTGATTGTAATGCCGTCGGATACGCCGGCGGCGAATGTGATGGAGTGTATCGCGTGCGGCGCCGACGTGCGCAAGCTCGATGGCCTGATCTCCGATTGTGGCAAATACGTCGGCGAGCACAAGGCCAAGGAAGGCTGGTTTGAAGTATCTACGCTGAAGGAGCCGTATCGCATCGAAGGCAAGAAGACCATGGGCTACGAGCTTTGGGAACAGTTCGGCCAGTACGGTGGCGCGAAACTGCCGGATGTGATTATTTACCCGACGGGCGGCGGCGTCGGCCTGATCGGAATGTGGAAAGCGTTCGACGAGATGCAAGCCATGGACTGGATCGGCAGCCAGCGGCCGCGCATGGTGGTGGTGCAGGCGGCGGGCTGCGCGCCGATTGTACGGGCGTGGGAGCAGGGCAGGGAATCGTCGGAGTTCTGGCCGGACGCGGCCACGCAGGCTTCCGGCCAGCGAGTGCCAAAGGCACTCGGCGAATTCCTGGTGCTGCGGGCGTTGCGCGAGACGCAGGGAACAGCAGTAACCGCTACAGACGAAGAGATGTTCGCGGCGGGGCGCGACTTGGCGGCTACGGAAGGGATGTTTGTTGCGCCGGAAGGCGCGGCCACCATAGTGGCGGCGCAGAAACTGCGCGATGCCGGGTGGATTCGCGCGCAGGAAACGGTTGTGCTCTTCAATACCGGCACCGGCTACAAATACGGTGAAGCCTGGGAACAGGCATTGCATCCCGCTACGGCCTGAGGGCCAGCGCGCGCCGGCCTCCACCGCCACGCAAGGACCGCCGTCCTCCAGCCGGCACACGGCCCGCTATTCTGCTGTACTCGTTCAGATTGATCC
>JBOGNS010000467.1:0-2255 GCA_050747305.1 Candidatus Acidiferrales bacterium
AGGAAGATGAGGCCGGTCACCCAGCCCAGGGCATAGCTCAGCGTGGCCGCCACGTTCTCACTCAGACCGGACTTCACGCCGGGAGTCGCGCTCGAGCCGGATGCGGCATCGCGCTGCGCGCCGCCCGGACTTGTTCCGGCGGCTCCTGGTGGCGTCGACCCACCGCCTGCGCTCGTACCGACAGGTTGTGCGGCGACGACTGGCTGGCGCTCACCGCACACTTGGCAATAGGCAGCTCCGTCGTCCACTTGCGCTCCGCATTTTGTGCAATGCGCCATGCCAGCCTCCTGGCGGCTCGTGGCCGCCACTCGCTACTGGATATTACGCAACGCGCCGCGCCTATGTTCTATCGTAACAAGAAATCAGTAGCCGTCGCAGGCTAGCGAGCTCCGCAAATTTTTACGCCTTCGACATGCGCAATTCCACAAATCGCGGTTAGAATGGCGCGCCAGTCGCGAGCGAAGTCGCGCCATGAAACGATGACCGTGGAACCCATCAACGAACCGGCCGCAGCGCGCGCCACGCGGCGCGTTTTCGGCTTCGAGTGGCCGGAGCAGGTTACTTCCGCTGAGAAGCGCTCGCTGATTGCCGGCGGGCTGGGCTGGATGCTCGACGCCATGGACGTGATGCTCTACTCCATGGTGCTGGCACACCTGATGCGCGAGTTGGGGATGAGCTCGGCGCAGGCCGGCTTCCTCAATTCGCTCACGCTGTTTTCTTCCGCGCTGGGCGGGCTGATGTTCGGCTTCATCGCCGACCGCATCGGCCGCACGCGCGCATTGATGGGCTCGATTCTGGTTTACTCGCTGGCCAGCGGCGCGTGCGGGCTTTCCGACACGGTGGTGCAGCTCGCGATTTTCCGTTTCATTCTAGGACTCGGCATGGGCGGGGAATGGACCACCGGCGCCGCGCTGATTGCGGAGACGTGGCCCGCCGAACATCGCGGCAAAGCGCTGGGCCTGATGCAATCCACGTGGGCCATCGGCGAAATGATTGCCGCGGCGGTGGCCGGCATCATCCTGCCGCGCTGGGGCTGGCGCTACGTGTTTTTCTTCGGCGTGCTGCCGGCGCTGGTGGTGCTGTGGATTCGCCGTCGCGTGCCGGAGCCGGCGATCTGGCTGGAGCGCGGCAAGGAAAAAACGGTTTCGCTGCGGTTAATGTGGCGCAAAGACCTGCGCAAGCCCGCCGTCATCGCCACGCTCATGAATGCGTGCGGCATGTTCGGCTACTGGGGATTGTTCACGTGGATTCCCGCGTTCCTTTCGCTTCCGCCCGAAGAAGGCGGGCGCGGACTGGATATTTTCAAGACAACGACTTGGCTGCTGGTGATGGGCGTGGGGAAGTGGCTGGGCTACACGTTGTTTGGCTTCTTCGCCGACTCCATCGGGCGGCGCAAGAGCTACGCGTTCTACTTGTTTGTGGCGGCTGCGCTGGTGCCGATTTTCGGGATGGTGCAGTCGCCGACATGGCTGCTGATCATTGGGCCGTTCGTGGCATTTTTCGGCACCGGCTTTTTCTCCGGCTTCAGCGCCATCGCTTCGGAACTGTTCCCCACAGAGATTCGCGCCACAGCCATGGGTTTGACCTACAACATCGGCCGCGGCTTCTCCGCCTTGGCGCCCTGGGCGGTCGGCGGACTGGCGGCCAGCGTCGGGCTCGGCTCCGCCTTCCTGCTGCAAGCTGCCGCCTTCTTCATCGCCGCCCTGCTCGCACTGCTGCTACCCGAAACCAAGGGCAAGCAGTTGGACTAACTTCTGTCCTCAACTCTCCTTGATGTGAGGTCCGTCCAACAACACCCAAAGCAACAGATCGTAGTTGCCACGAGTTGATTTGAACGCCCGACCTTCCTTGAGAAACCCGCACTCGTCGAGAATCCTATGCATACTGGTGTTCGCCAATTGTGGACCAGAGTTGCTCCGCGGATTCGCGTACGAGAAGCTTTGTGGTGAAAGAGCCGAGACCCATGCCTCGAATGTCTGGATGCACGCTGACCCAGCCCAGTTCGTGCCGGCAAGTATCGGGCCGATCATAACCACTCGTCTTCATTACCGTTGAACGATGCGCTTCGGCTTGCTTAATGGCACCCACCGCAGCAAGTCGAGTACCGATTGAGACCGTGGCCAGAAGCCGCGCGCTGGCAATTCTTTCATCGAGCCCATTTTTCTCAACTTCGTCGCCCAGTGTCCTGAGTCATAAGTTCGTTGAATATATTTCGGCTCCTCCTGCGTCTGATATACAGGGAGGTGCCGATGAGA
>JBOGNS010000468.1:0-4210 GCA_050747305.1 Candidatus Acidiferrales bacterium
GCCTGCATCTGCGCGCCCACCCAGTTGCGGCGCCCGGAAATGGCCATGCGCTTCCCTGCGGCCATGGCGCGCAAGCCTGTGCGGGCGACTTTCTCCGCCGTTTCCGGCACCCGCAGCGCGTTCCACGGCGAACCGGCCACCTGCTGAAATTCGGTGGTGGTGGTGCCCGGGCAAAACGCGCACACTCGAACGCCGTAATGGCGCATTTCTTCCGCCAGCGCCTCGGCCCAAAACAATTCGAACGATTTGGTCGCCGCGTAGGTGGCGATGTACGGCACGCCCTGGAACGCCGCGGTAGACGACACGATCAGAATGTCGCCGCGGCCCCGCTCGATCATCTGCGGCAGAAAAAGGTGCGTCAGATGCAGCACAGCGGCAATGTTCACCTCGATCATTTCGCGCAGCCGCTGGAATGGCTTGCGATGGAACTCGCCGTGGGCGCCGAAGCCTGCATTGTTGACCAGGAACTCGACCTCGATTCCCTTCTCACGCGTGAAATCGAAAATGGCGCGCGGCGCCTGCGGCGACGAGAGATCCGCAGCAAACACTTCCACCTGCACGCCGTGGCGGCTGCGCGCCTCAGCGGCCAGCTCATCCAGCCGCTCGCGCCGCCGCGCCGTAAGCACCAGGTTCGTGCCGTCTGCGGCCAACAGGCGCGCCATTTCGCGCCCGATGCCCGCGCTCGGCCCGGTAATCAACGCCCACTTGCCCTTCCAGCTATCCATCGCGCCTCCCGTACAC
Source organism: Candidatus Acidiferrales bacterium (assembly GCA_050747305.1). GTDB lineage: Bacteria > Acidobacteriota > Terriglobia > Acidiferrales > UBA7541 > JBOGNS01. The sequence continues at coordinate 742 of JBOGNS010000468.1, forward strand.
TCCTTGCCAGCCGACCGGCGTGGATTCTGCCACGAAGCGCGTGCCGCGCGGCGCCCGATTTCGCACACCTGCGCCCGCTTGTGGACAGGCTACAGGCAGGGCATTCGGCTGGTCGGATCCTTGCTCACCCGCCGCCTTGCTGATACGTCAGACGTTATATCGTGATACGATATAGCCTTTCATTCGGCAGCAGAATTGCATTGCTCCGAGTGGCCAAAGGAGGCGTGCATGGCGCCCAGAGCGCGCGATCCCGAGCCTTATCTCCCGCTCACGCCGGCGATGTTTCACGTGCTCGTGGCAGTAGCCGATAGTGAAAAGCACGGCTACGCCATCATGAAAGAGGTGGAGCAGCGCACCGAGGGCAGCGTGACGCTGAGCGCGGGCACGCTCTACGGTATCGTCAAGCGCCTGCTGAGCGAGGGCATGATCGAAGAGTCGCGTCGCCGCCCGGCGGCTGCACTCGACGATGAGCGCCGCCGTTACTACCGGCTGACCGCGTTTGGCCGCGCCGTGGCTACGGCGGAGGCCGAGCGCCTCGAACAGGCGCTCACGCTGGCGCGCGCCAAGCGGCTGTTGGGGCCTGAGGCTGCGTAGGGGCAGGCCCCCGTGCCTGCCCGATTCCATACGGGCGGCGTAAAGCCGCCCCTACGGAGGAAGTATGAGCGAGAAGCGCTCCACAACCAGCCGCATCTTCCGCAGCCTGCTGCGACTGTTCCCCTTCGAATTTCGCGGCGACTACGGCGAGGAAATGGAACAGGTGTTCACCGCGCAGCGCAGCGACGCGGAAAAACGCGGCCGCGTGGGCGTGCTGCGGCTATGGTGGCAAACGCTCGCCGGCATCTTCACAACGGCGCCGCGCGAGCATTGGGAGATGCTGCGGCAAGACGGCGGCTACGCGCTGCGCATGATGCGTAACAATCCCGCATTCACCGTCGTCGCGGTGCTGACGCTGAGCCTCGGCATCGGCGCCAACACCGCCATCTTCAGCGTCGTCAATGGCGCCCTGCTGAGTCCCCTGCCCTATCGCGACGGCCAGCGGCTGGTCGCGGTTAAGCAGGCCGCGCCGGGCCTCGGCATCGCCAACCTCAATTTCTCGGAAAAGGAACTGATTGACTACCGCAGCCAGAGCCAGACCCTTCAGAGCCTCGTCGAGCATCACACCATGACTTTCACGCTGCTCGGCGGCGAAGAGCCGCAGCGCGTGCAGACCGGCGTGGTCACTTACAATTTCTTCGATGTGTTTGGCGTGCGCCCGCTGCTGGGCCGCACTTTTATCGAAAGCGACGATCAGCCCGGCGCGGAAGGCGCGCTCATGCTCAGCTACGAATACTGGCAACGCGCCTTCGGCGGTGACCGCACAGTGGTTGGCCGCAAGCTGGAAATGAATAACCGCCCGCACGTGGTGGTTGGCGTGCTGCCGCCTTTTCCGCAGTACCCGGCAGAAAACGACGTTTACATGCCGGTCTCGGCGTGCCCCTTCCGTTCTTCGCAGCAATCACGCGAAAACCGGAATGCGCGCTTCTCCAGCGGCTTCGCGCGGCTGGAGGATGGCGTCACGCTCGAGCAGGCGCGTTCCGATTTCACCGTAATCGCCGATCGCTTCCGCAGGGATTATCCGGACATTTACCGGCCCAACGCGAATTTCGGCAACGCCGTCACCCCGCTCAAAGAGGAACTGGTCGAGCAGGCGCGGCCTACCTTTTCCGTCCTGTTGGGCGCGGTGGGCTTTGTGCTCCTGATTGCGTGCGCCAACGTCGCCAACCTGATGCTCTCGCGCGCGCTGCGCCGCGAGCGCGAGTTGGCCATGCGCGCCGCATTGGGCGCGAATCCGTCACGCCTATTCCGTCAACTACTCACGGAAAGCCTGGTGCTGTCGCTGGCCGGGAGCGCCATCGGGCTGCTGCTGGCGTGGTTCGGCATGGATGCGCTGGTGGAGTTCGCCGCGCGGTTCACACCGCGCGCGCGGGAGATTTCTCTGGACACGCCGGTCATGCTCTTCACTCTGGGCATTGCGCTGCTCACGGGCCTGGTTTTCGGCACGCTGCCCGGGCTGGCGGCGGCCCGCAGCGTGAGCGCGGGCCTGCACACCGAGACGCGCACCACCGGCTCGCGCGGGCGCCAGCGCGCGCGCAGCGTGCTGGTCACGCTGCAAGTCGCGATTGCGTTCACCCTGCTGATTGGCGCCGGACTCATGCTGCGCAGCTTCATCAAGCTCCAGCAGGTCAATCCCGGCTTCAACCCCGACAATGTGCTCACGGCGCGTCTCACACTCAATTTCACCAAGTACAATGGCGACAATTATCGCCGGTACTTTCAGACGCTCGTCGGTAAATTGGAAAACGTTCCCGGCGTGGTCTCCTGCGCGACAGCCTTATTTGTGCCTCTGGACCAGCAGCCGCCGTTCCAGCGGTCTATGCAAATTGAGGGCCGCACCAACGAAAACCCCGAACTCAACCCGCGCGTAATCTTCCGCGTGGTGAGTCCCGGTTACTTTCAGACCCTGGGCATCCCGCTGCTGCGCGGCCGCGCGTTTACGGAAATGGACGGCGCGGAATCGCCCTCGGTTGTTCTGATCAGTCAGACACTGGCCGAGCAGCAGTTTGGCAAGGAGGATCCCATCGGGCATCGCGTGTCCGGCAACAACGGGCAAACGTGGGCCACGATCGTGGGCGTAGTCGGGGACATCAAACAGTTTACGCTCGACCGCGAAGCGTCCCCGCAGGTGTATGCGCCGTTCGCGCAGTCGGGCAACGCGAGCCACATCGTGGTGCGCACGGCGGGCGACCCGCTGGCGATGGAGCGCACGCTGCGCGAAATCGTGCGCAGCATCGACCCGCAGCCGGTGGATCAGGTGCGCACGCTGGAACAAATTCAGTACGAATCGGTGGCCTCGCCGCGGCTCACCACCATTCTGCTGGGAGTTTTCGCGGCGGTGGCACTGATCATTACCGTCGCCGGAATTAGCGGCGTGATGGCGCTTTCCGTCGGCCAGCGCACGCACGAAATCGGTATTCGCATGGCGCTGGGCGCCACGCCGGCGCAAGTGCTGTACATGGTTCTGGGTCACGGGATGGTGTTGGTGGCGATTGGACTGGCGCTTGGCGCGATCGGCGCATTCTGGCTAACGGGCATGATGCAGCGGCTGCTCTTCGCCGTGCAGCCCACCGACCCGGTGACCTTCGCCGCCGTCGCCGCGCTGCTCGCAGGCGTGGCCGCATTAGCCTGCTACATGCCCGCGCGCCGCGCAGCCACTATCGACCCGATGATCGCGCTGCGCACCGAGTAGCACAGCCACTGTTGGCTATGCGCTGTAGTCGGGACGGAAGGAACCGCATCTGTGCCACGTCAGAGAGGCAGGCTGGGTATGACCCCGCCCACTTTCGTGGAGGCGCAAAATGACAAACGAGACGCGGCAATCGCGCAGGCGGTTTTTCGGGGTGGCGATTGGTGGAAGCGGACTGCTGCTGGC
>JBOGNS010000469.1:0-3490 GCA_050747305.1 Candidatus Acidiferrales bacterium
CGCGCTTCATGCGCCGCTTGCCTTCCTTCTGTTTTTCGAGCAGCTTGCGTTTGCGCGTGATGTCGCCGCCGTAGCATTTAGCGAGCACGTTCTTACGCATGGCGCTGATGGTTTCGCGCGCCACTACCCGGCTGCCGATGGCGGCTTGCAACGGCACCTCGAATTGCTGGCGCGGGATCAGCTTGCGCAGCCGCGACACCAAATCGCGCCCGCGCTGGTAGGCCTGCTCCTTGTGGCAGATCATGGAAAGCGCATCCACCGGCTCGCCGCCCACCAGCACGTCGAGCTTCACCAAGTCCGATTCGCGATAGCCGGCCAGGTGGTAGTCGAGCGAGGCGTAGCCGCGGCTCACACTTTTTAGCCGGTCGTAGAAGTCGAGCACAATTTCGTTGAGCGGCAGCTCATAGGTGAGCATCACACGCGTCGGCGAGAGATATTCGAAGTTTTTCTGCGTGCCGCGTTTCTCTTCGCACAGCGCGAGGATGCCGCCCACCGAATCGTCGGAGGTGATAATCATCGCGGTGATGATCGGCTCTTCGATTTTGCTAATCGAGTTCGGGTTCGGGAACTTAGTAGGACTGTCCACTTCGATCTGCTCGCCGGTCACCGTGACGATGCGGTAGCGCACGCTCGGCGCCGTGGTAATCAGGTTGAGGCCAAACTCGCGCTCCAGCCGCTCCTGCACGATTTCCATGTGCAGCAGGCCCAGAAAGCCGCAGCGGAAGCCAAAGCCAAGCGCAACGGAATTCTCCGGCTCGTAGAAGAAGGCCGCATCATTCAACTGCAACTTTTCCAGCGCATCGCGCAGCGGCTCATACTGATCGGCGAGCACTGGATACAGCCCGGCGAACACCATGGGCTTGATAGCTTCGAAGCCTGGCAGCGGATCGGCGGGACGCGCGGCCTCGACGATGGTGTCGCCCACGCGAGCATCGGCCACGCGCTTGATATTCGCCACCACGAACCCGACGTCGCCGGCTTCGAGTTCACCGAGCGCCATCGGCTTGGGCGTGAGTACGCCCATTTCTTCCACGTCGTATTCCTGGCCGTTCGAGCACAGGCGGATGCGCGTGTGCTTTTCCATGCGGCCTTCCATCACGCGCACCATGATCACTACCCCGCGGTAGGGATCGAACCAGGAGTCGAAGATCAATGCGCGCAGCGGCGCTGCCGCTGAACCCTTTGGCGCGGGCACACGCGCCACCACGGCCGCCAGCACCTGCTCGACGTTGAGCCCGCTCTTGGCGCTGATGGCGATGGCGTCGGCGGCGGGAATGGCCAGCACATTTTCGATTTGTTCCTTGACGTAGTCGGGCTGCGCGGCCGGCAAGTCCACTTTGTTGATTACCGGGATGATGGTGAGGTTGTTGGCGGCGGCGAGAAACGCGTTGGCAACGGTTTGCGCCTCCACGCCCTGGCTGGCGTCCACCACCAGCAGCGCGCCTTCGCAGGCGGAAAGGGCGCGCGAGACTTCGTAGGAGAAGTCCACGTGGCCCGGCGTATCGATCAAGTTGAGTTGGTAGGTGTTGCCGTCGGGCGCGGCGTACTGCAAGCGAATGCTTTTGGCTTTGATGGTGATGCCGCGCTCCCGCTCCAGCTCCATCGAATCGAGCACTTGCGCTTGCATTTCGCGCTGGGTAAGCGCGCCGGTCAGCTCGAGCAGGCGGTCGGCAAGCGTGGACTTGCCGTGGTCAATGTGCGCGATGATGCAGAAGTTGCGGACGAAGCGGGGGTCCATCGAGCTTTCATCGGGCGCCGCGGCACACGCGGGCTGCTGCGGGCAATCCGTGAGCCTCCAAAGCGAATCGGTAAACAAACAGTGTGCCACACATGTGCAGGGAGGCCAAACTCGGCGGGCGCAGGTTTTGCCGGACTGTGCGTTGGTATATAGTATGAGTTTTCTGCTGGCGGCTTTTGCCCGATGACACTTCCTTGGTCCGCCCGAACGGCGAGCAGTCGAGAAACTGGCTGCGCGCCGCGTTGATTGGCATTCTTCTGAGATAGGTGGGGGACAGGCTGAGAGCCTGTCCTACAGGCGCATGGCTGAAGACGCTACCAAGGCGCTGGATCGCGCCAGAAAGTACTTGGAGAAGAACCGGCTGCGCGAGGCGATCGCGGAGTATGAAGCCGTATACCGCTCCTACCCTACCAACCAGGAGTCCATTCAAGCGCTCGGCGATCTGCACACGCGCCTTAACGAACCGGAGCAAGCGGCCAAATACTACGGCTTGATTTTCGACCGCCTAGCCGACTCCCGCGAAGCCCACAAGGCGCTGGTTGTCTATGGACGCTTCCTCAAGGGAATCGTCCAGCCGCCGGAGCGCATCGCGCGCCACGCGTTGCTGCTTCAAAAGCAAAGCAAGGTTGGCGATGCCATGGCGGAGTATGAAGCCGCCGCCGAGGCTTTTCTGGCGAAAGGCAGCCAGGCGGAAGCGCTGGCGTGTTGGGACAAGATTGCGCAGCTCGATCCCGATAATCCGCAGCGCCAGGTGAAGCTGGCCGAAATCGGGGAACAACTGGGGAAAAACGACGTAGCCTCGCGCGGCTACTTACGCGCGGGTCAGCTTGCGCAGGCAGAAAATCTGGAAACCGCGCTGAGGTATTTCGCGCGGGCCCATGCGCTTCATGGCGGTGACCGCAGCGTGTGCCTCGTGTACGCGCAGGCGCTATTGGCGGCGCGACAGCCGGAACGCGCCACGCAAATCCTCGCCCCATTCGGGAGCAGCGAAGGTGACGCCGAACTCCAGGAAACCCACGGCGTGGCGCTGATGCAATCGGGCAAGCTGGATGAGGCCGGCAAGTTTTTTGAGCGCGCCTACCGCGGCCGCAGCGAATCGCTGGAGAGATTCTTCGAACTGGCGGGACGCGCCATTGAAGCCGGCCAGGAGGAGCGGGCGATCAAGACGCTGAACACGGCAAAAGAAAAGATGTTCGCGGCGCGGAAGCACAATGAGTTCCTGAGCGAGATCGAACGGACCGTCGAGCGTTATCCGAAATCCCTGTCGCTTATGGAATTCTCCGGCCGCGTGTACAACGAACTGAACCGCGACTCGATGTATTTCGCGGTGCTGGAGAAGCTGTTCAACATCTATGTGGAGAAGGGCGAAATCCGCCGCGCCTGCGACGCGCTGGACCGGCTGGTGGAGATCGATCCCTACGACTTCCACAACCAGGACCGGCTCAAGACGCTAATCGGCAAGGCGGACGGGGAGTACGTGCGCGGCGTCGAACTGCGGATGGCCAAAGCCGTCGCCGGCACAGGGCAAAGCACCGGGCTGCCGGGTGCCATGTCCGCAGACCCGTCGTCGCCGCACACGGAAGGGGCGCGCGCGCGCCACGCGCTGGAAGACATGATGGTGCAAGCGGAAATTTTCTTACAGTATTCGCTCACCAACAAGGCTGTCGAGTGGCTGCAAAAAATTGCGCAAGCTTTTCCCGGCGAAGAAGACCGCAACGAGCGGCTGAACAAACTCTACACCCAGGCGAATTG
>JBOGNS010000470.1:0-6709 GCA_050747305.1 Candidatus Acidiferrales bacterium
CTCGGCCGGCTCGCCGCACAAAGTATCACCGGCGCCTGTCCTGAGCGAACCCGCAGGCTCTCGCCGGTTACCGGCGCCGCCAAGGTCCAGTCATGCGCCGGTATCCAACCCTCTCCGGTGGCGGTAAGCGCGCAGGCCAACCGCGTGCCCGTGTTGCACGGCCATACCGAAGCAGTATCGATTGAATTTCGCGAGCCGCGCGCGAGGGAAGAAATTCTGGCGGCGCTGCGAGACTTCGCCGGGAAGCCGCAATCGCTCGGCTTGCCCAGCGCGCCGGCACAACCGCTGGCCTATCTCGAGGGCGCAGACCGGCCGCAGCCGCGCCTCGATGCCGAGCGCCTCGGCGGCATGGCCGTCTTCGTCGGACGCCTCCGCCCCTGTCCGGTCCTCGGCTGGAAATTCGTGCTACTCGGGCACAACCTCATTCGCGGCGCCGCCGGCGCCGCCCTCCTCAACGCCGAGCTGATGGCCGCCGAAGGCTGGCTGGACTAGGTATGGCGTGCGGCGGCTTGCCGCCGTTCTCCTCGGCAGGAGCTTGCTCCTGCCGCTCGAACGCTGCTAGAGCGAAGCCAGCAGACCCGCAAGGAGCGCCGCGCGCTCGGGCAGCGAGCGAACCACGACGAACTCATCGGGGGAGTGGGCGCCATTGCCAACCGCGCCAAGCCCGTCGAGTGTGGGAATGCCGAGCGCGGCGGTGAAGTTGCCGTCAGAGCCGCCGCCGACCATCGTTTCGTCCAGCGCAAGCCCCATGTCGCGGCCAAGTCGCTGCGCCTGGCGAAATAGCGCCACGACCGCGGCGGTGCGCTCCATCGGCGGGCGATCAATGCCGCCGCTCACTTCGAGTTTGGCGCCGCGCAGGATAGGCCGCAGCGCGCGAAATTGTTTCGCCAGCCTGCGCGCGTCGGCTAGCCGCGTGCACCGGATGTCCACCACGGCCCGTGCGGAATCGGCGATCACATTCGAGCGCGTGCCGCCCTGGATGATGTCGGCGTTCACCGTAGTACCCCGGCGCGCATCGTTGAAGCGAATCACGCGGGCGATTTGCAGCGCCAGCTCGTGCACGGCGTTGACGCCCGCGCCGGGATTCAGTCCCGCGTGCGCCGCTTTGCCGGTGACGCGCAGGATGTAATCGCCCACGCCTTTGCGCGCCGTCTTCAGCTTGCCGTCCCGCCCAGCGGCCGGCTCGAGCACCAGCACCGCATCGCTGCGCCGCGCTTCGCGCTCGATCATGGCGCGCGAGGCGCGGCTGCCGATCTCTTCATCCGGCGTCCACAGAAAAACTACGCGCTTGCGCAACGCGACGCCGCAGGCGCGCAGCGCATCCACTGCGCCGAGCGCAATCACCAGCCCGCCCTTCATGTCGAACGCGCCCGGACCGAATGCGCGTCCGCCCGCCACGCGAAACGGCATCCGCGCAATCGTGCCTTTTTCGTAGACGGTGTCCATGTGACCGAGCACCAGCAGTTGGCCTTCGGGCCGCTTGTTCCTGCTGTTCAGCTCGACACGCACCAAATCGCCGCGTTCGCGCTGCGGCAACAGCTTTACCTGCGCCGTTCCCACTCGCAGTTTCCACTCACCCGCCAGGATGCGCGCGCACAGGTCAACACCAAGCTTGTCGTAGCTGGAAGATTCGCAGCGCACCAGTTCGCCAAGCAAACGCACCATCGCGGCTTCGCGGCGGCGCGCCGCGACCAGCAAATCGCGCATCGGCGGCATGTAAGACAGGCCTCCCGGCCTGTCCGCTTTCTTCTTCGACATGGCGGCAAATCCTAACACACCCGCCCAACGCTGCCATCACGCTGGCCCGTGCTGGATACGCTACCCGCGTCGCCCTACTTAGGCGTGCGATGGCTGCGATGTGATAAATGAACCTCGACGGCTTGGTAGGAATCGGTTTCCTGCGATAAGGCCGGTTCCGTGTCCCAGCAATCGAGATTCGAGGTGCCAGAGCGTGACAGATTTCTTCTTCGCGACCCCGTGGCCGGGCGTGATCGCTTGGAGCGCTCTCTACATCTCCGATTACGCGCTGACACTAAAGTGCGCTCGCTTGTATCGCTCCGGGGTCGCCGACAAACTGGTTTTCGAGGGAAGCTACGAACTCAATCCGATCTTTCAGGAAGATATTGACTCCTTGCGGGCGTTCAGTCCTAACTTTTTGTGGTGGTTAGCGTTGACTGTCGGTGCCGTGTTTCTTTTCTGGTGGGCGGGTTCGCAGTCGGGTCCAGAGGTGTATTCGATCTTACTGGGTACAATGATTCTTCTTGAGCTGGCTGTTCATGTTCGGCACGTCCATAACTGGTTCCTATTCCATGAGATTCTTGCTGGCGCTGGCGTACGAGGTCGCATCGAGTACACCCGCCCATTAATTCTCCGCCTGTCGTCATTTGACCTCTACGTCTTCTCAGGGTTTTTTGGCTTGCTCTTCGCTATCACGCTACACTGGTTCTTCCTGGGCGGCGCGCTCGGGTGCCTTGCGGCGGGGAATCAGGATCGCCACCTCGCGCGCAAACAGGCCGGGGCCCCCAAGGCCACGCAGGACGCGTAGCCCCACCGACCCCGCTTCGTCTGCCACGCGAACTCGCATATAATTGCTCGGTTACGGCGGGCTTCCGAAGCATCACTGGGCATGTAGCGCCGCGCTTTAGCACGGCATGTGCAGGTCTGCAAACGTGCCGGCCTTCAAGCCGGCGCTACATTCGAAATGGCCCGCAACGTTCGCCGACACAAAGCAGAAAGGGGAAAGGATGCCAGTTTCCGACACACCACCGGCGGTACTCCTGGACATCAACGCCATCCAGAAAATTCTTCCGCACCGTTACCCGTTCCTGCTGGTGGACGCGATCATAGAAATGGAGCGGCAGAAGCGCATCGTCGGCATCAAGAACGTCACCATCAACGAGCATTTCTTTCAGGGACATTTCCCCGGCCGGCCGGTGATGCCGGGCGTGCTGATCGTGGAAGCGATGGCGCAAGCCGGCGGCGTGCTGCTGTTGCAAGAAGTGCCCGACCGCGAGCGCAAGCTGCTGTATTTTGTGGCCATTGACGGCGCGCGCTTTCGCCGCCCGGTGGTGCCCGGGGATCAGGTGCGGCTGGAAGTGTCGGTGCTCTCCTATCGCAACAGCTTCTGCAAGCTGGAAGGCAAGGCCACAGTGAACGGCGACTTGGCGGCCGAGGCCACATTGATGTGCAAGATGGTGGACCGGGAATGAGCGTGATTGACTCCCGGGCGATTGTGTCGCCCACCGCGCGGCTGGGGTGTGATGTGCGCATCGAAGCGTTCGCGCTGGTGGGCGATGAGGTCGAGCTGGGTGATCGTTGCGTGGTGCACTCCCACGCCGTGGTGCATGGGCCTTCGTGGTTCGGCCGCGGCAACGTGTTCCACTCCTTTTGTTCGGTGGGCGGCGATCCGCAGGACCTCACCTACAAGGGCGAGCGCGCGGAGCTGATCGCCGGCGACGAAAATATTTTCCACGAGTACTGCACCATTAATCGCGGCACCGCGAAGGGCGGCGCCGTAACCCGCGTGGGCAGCCACAATCTTTTTATGGCTTACGCGCACGTCGGGCACGACAGCCAGATTGGCGATCACACAGTATTCGTCAACGCAGCCACGCTCGCGGGTCACGTCGTTGTGGAAGACTACGCAACGATTGGCGCGTTCTGCCCGGTGCACCAGTTTTGCCGCATCGGGAAGCACGCGTACATCGCCGCGTTCACCGTGATCACGCAGGACGTCCTCCCGTTTGCCAAAGTGGTGGCGCCGCGCGACACGCGCACCCTGGGGTTGAACGCCATCGGCCTGGAGCGCAACGGCTTCAGCAAGCAACGCATCGACGAACTCGAGAAGGCCTACCGCATCCTTTTCCGCTCCAAGCTCAACACCACGCAGGCGCTCGCGGAGCTGCGCGCCATGAACCCCTCGTCCCCGGATGTGGAGGAACTGATCGCGTTCCTCGATCACTCGCTCCGTGGCGAGCGCGGCGTGACCAAGTGAGGCGGCGTTGAGCGCAGGACAATCCAACAAAAGTTCATACACCACAGACCGCTGGGCGCTGGTGGCCGGCAACGGCCGCTTCCCCTTTTTGGTGCTGGATGCGGCGCGCAGTCAGGGAATCGAAATGGTGGTGATGGCCATTAAGGAAGAAGCCTTCGCGGAAATCGAAAGCGTGGCGCCGCGCATTCATTGGGTCAGCCTCGGCGAGCTGGGCAAGACGCTGGACCTGCTGAAACAGGAACGCGTCACCAAAGCAGTGATGGCCGGGCAAGTGAAGCACAACAAAATTTTCAGTTCGATTCGGCCGGACTGGCGCATGGCAAAGCTGCTGATGTCACTGGCGACCAAAAACACCGATTCGCTGATTGGCGCGGTGGCGAAACTGCTGCACGAAGAGGGCATCGAGCTGGTGGACTCAACCGCATTTCTCAGGCCGCTGCTGCCGGAGCCGGGCCTGCTGACGCGGCGCGCGCCCACCGCGGAAGAGGCTGCGGACATCGAGTATGGCCGCAGCATCGCGCGGGTGATTGCGGGCCTCGATCTCGGCCAGACGGTAGTGGTGCGTGACCGCGCGTGCGTCGCGATTGAAACCATGGAAGGCACCGACGAAACCATCGAGCGCGCCGCGCGCATCGCCGGCGGCCAGCGCATCGCGGTGATCAAAGTGAGCAAGCCGCGGCAGGACATGCGCTTCGATGTACCTGTGGTGGGGCCGCCGACCGTCGAAGTAATGAAGCGCAGTGGCGCCACCGCGCTGGCGATTGACGCGCGCCGCACGCTGCTGATCGATCGTGCAGCCATGATCGCCGCTGCCGATGCGGCAGGCATTTCGATCCAGGCCTTTGAGCCGGAGTAGGGGCGGCCCCCTGTGGCCGCCCCGCTCGCTGCGCGAAGTCCACAGGCGTCGGCCAAGATTTCGAAAGCTGCTAACAAGACAAGAAACGAGGGCAGGCACGGGGGCCTGCCCCTACGAGATGACAGTCGCGAAGAAAACTCGAGTGGCGGTGGTGGGCGTGGGCGATTTCGGGCGCAACCACGTGCGCGTGTACCGCGAGCTCGACAACGCGCACCTGATCGGGATCGTGGATGCCGACCCCGGGCGCGCGCAGGCGGTGGCCGCCGAATTTGGCACGCAGGTGCTGCCGGGCGTCGATGCGCTAGCGGGAGATGTGGATGCGGTTTCGCTCGCCGTGCCGACGGTCGAGCACGCCAGCCTCGGCTGCCGGCTGCTCGAGCAGGGCATCGACGTGCTCGTCGAAAAGCCGATGGCCGCCTCGCTGGGCGAGGCCAGCGATCTGATCAAGGCGGCGCAAAAGCACAGGCGGGTGCTGCAAGTGGGGCATCTCGAGCGCTTCAACCCCGCGGTGGTGGCGGCGCAGACGGTGGTGAGCGCGCCGCTATTTTTCGAGGTACATCGGCTTGGCGTGTTTTCCCCGCGCAGCCTCGATATTGACGTAATCTATGATGTGATGATTCACGACCTCGACATCCTGCTGGCGCTGGTGAATCCCGCGCCATCCGAGCATGCGCTGGGCATCCTCGATCTGAAGGCGGTGGGCATTCCCGTGGTGACCGATAAAGTGGACATCGCGCACGCGCGCATCGAGTTCGATTCCGGCGCGGTGGCCAACGTGACGGCCAGCCGCGTCTCCACCGAGCGAGTACGCAAGATGCGCTTCTTTCAGGCGCACGAGTACGTGTCGCTGGATTACACGCGGCAAGACGCCGTGCGCATCCGCGTGAGCGAGCCGGGGCCGCAGCCGCAATTCGCTTTCGAGCAACTGCCCACGCAGCGCGAGGAGCCGCTGCGCGCCGAACTGCGTTCATTTCTCGCGGCGGTCGAGCAGCGCAGCACGCCGCTGGTGGATGGCGCCGCCGGTCGCCGCGCGCTGGAATTGGCCGACCGCGTGATGGCTGGCATCCTCGAGCACGGGCGGCGCGTCCAACTAAGCGAAATCGCTCCACACTTGAAGGGTCGCGAGAGAACTCGCGCGTCTAACAAATGATTCCGCGCACCCTGGTACCGACCGCAGTGTGCCCGGCGGATCCCGCCGAGCTGGACGGCGCGCGTCCGCGCCGCGGCTCCACGCTGCTCGATAGCCGGCAACTCGTTCCGAGCGATTTGCCCGCTGTCACGCTCGACACGCGCAGCAATATTCCGACGCACGTGCCGCTGGAGGTGCTGGGCAATCGCCAGCTTGTGCCGCGCGATATGCCGGCGACGCCGCTCGAGACGCGCTCGAATATTCCCACCCACGTGCCGCTCACCGTGCTTGATTCGCGCGTCGTGGTGCCCAAGAGCGCCAAGCCTTTCGAGATTCGCCCGCACGCGGTGCATGCCTCCGCAGATGTCGCGCCGCCCGACATCTTCACCACCGGGGAAGTGCAGTTTCTTCCGCGTACGGTGGAAGCAGACACCACGGGCTGGCACGTGCGCGGGCATATGCTGGGCAACGTTGGCTCGGTGATCGCTCACGCCCTGTTGCTCATGCTGGTGCTGCTGCAGCCGCGTCTGTTTCGGTTCCAGCCGCATACCGAGGAGCAGAACGAAGCGGCGAGCCGCGTGCTCGGCATGGTGTACCTGCCCCCGGCGCCGGCGGAAGTGGCGCCTGCGCCGCCCATCGCTACGCCACAGCCACGCCCGCAAATCCGCGTTGATCCGCGCCTCTTCCAGCGTGAAAACCCGGAAGCGGAAGTGCCAAAAGAACTCGCGCC
>JBOGNS010000471.1:0-6102 GCA_050747305.1 Candidatus Acidiferrales bacterium
CAAGTTCCATGCGGCGGGTATCGCCGGCGTAATATTCGGCGCGCTGTGCGTCCTCTTTGCTCCAATGGATGATTTCGAAGTAGCGATGCCGCGCAATGGCCGGGATGTAGCCGGAGGGATCCTCGGGGAGCGCCGGGACCGCCACCTCCGGCACGAAACGGCGCACCAGCGCGCGCTCTGCCGGATTGTCGTCGACGAAGACAAACGAATCTAGGCCCAGATTCAGCCGCTTAGCAATCTCGCGCAGGTTGTCCGCTTTGTTCTGCCAATTGGCGACAAAACAGGAAAAATCGCTGAGCTTGAGGACCATGTCCTCGCGCTGCTCGAACGGCGCGCGAGCCACCGCGTCGTCATTCTTCGAGCAAACGGCCAGCAGGATGCCTTGCTCGCGCAAGGCCTTGGCATACTCCTGAAACTGCACGAAAGCCTCGCCCTGCGCGCTGCCTTGCCCATACTCGATGCCGCCGACGCCGGCGTCACCCACCACACCGCCCCACAACGTATTGTCGAGGTCCAGCACCAAGACTTTCTTGCTTCTGCCCAGCATGGCCAGAATCACACTGGTGACGCTGTGCGCGTAAGCGACCAGCGGCTCGGGGCCGCAAGGCATCTTTGCCTCGAAGTAAAACCGTGGGTCAAACCATTCGGCCGCGCCAGCCTGCAAAGCCAGGGTTCGTACGTCGTGCAGTGCAACAAAGGGCGGCGCCTGTTCGGCGAGCCGGCGGTTGAGCTGTTCCACGTAGTTCTCGCGCGACGCCGGATGGCGAAGCGAGTAGTGCCCCATGGGATTCCACGGGCCGAGTTCAAAGCCATTCTGAATAATGCTGGCGCCCCACCGGTCGTGCGCCAGCTTCCAGAGCTGGCCCCAGTTGGCAAACTCTTCATCCAGTTTCCGCGCAACGTCTTCTCGCGAAGCCCCCAGGGCGGGCACATTCATCACATCTCGGGCATTCGTGGCCAGGAAGATAATTTTCGGCTGAAAGCCGTCCAGCCCCGAGCCCGGCGCGAGGATCTCCTGACGGAACAAACCGTACTCGCCCTCGTAGATTTCTACCGCGATACCCGCCCCGCGCAGGAACACCCGCAGCAATTCCACCAGTTGCAGCGTGGTGGGACCGCCCAGCACCGCCAGCCGGAGCTTTTCGGCCGGCGAGGATTCGTCGGGAAGCGAACGCAAGACGCGGCCCAACTTCAGCAGCGAGGTGTAGTCCAGTTCCAGCGAAACGGCGCGGCGCGCCGCGTCGGCAGCGCACCGCCCGTTCTCTGCGCCGGAGAAATTCCGCACGCAGCGAAGGAACTCCTGGAACATCTGCGCCCGCACCGCGCCATCGCTCTGCAGGTACGATTCGATTACGGCCGTGTTGTTATCTTTCAGCTCGGCCATCGCTCTTCATGCCCACCCCGGACTGCACCTTTCCCGTGGCGATTGACAATCCCACGGCGTTGCGCACCACCACTTGCAGGACCGCGACCTGTACCGATTCGAAGAACTCGGTGACCTCAGCGGCAATTTGAATCCGGTCGCCGACGTAACAGGGGTTGTGAAACGACAACTCTACACCCTGCAAAATACCAGGGCGCCCCGGGAGTTCCATCCCCACCAATCCAGAGATCAAAGCTCCTACCAGGAGCCCGTGGGCCACGCGGCCGCGGAAGCCCTGCGCCTGCGCGTACCCGTCGTCCGCGTGCAGGGGATTGCCGTCACCGGAGAGGGAAACGAATGCGTCCAGCAGCTCCGGCGTGATCAGGACGCTGCGCTCGGCCTTGCGTCCCACCCAATCTCGCTCCTTGTAGGTATGATCGTTCATGGAATGCTTTCGGGCTCTCGCGAGCCTGTCCGCTGTACCGGATCCGATTGTTTCCATTTCAAAGTATTCTTCTGCCGCTCGGCCAGCACCCACTGGCTGATGAAGCGGGACCATTTTTCGGCGCCCGGTGTGTTGAGGTGGCCCCAATCTCGGAAGTCGCGAAAGACCAGCCCGGCCTTCCTCGGGTCCTCCCACAACAGGCAATGAACGTCCGCTTCGGAAGCCAATTGCAGCATGCGGGCGCGAAAGCGGTCATATTCGTCGCCGATGGCTTCGCGGACGAATCTAGGGAAGTCTGCGGCCATGGGCATCACGATAATCACCACCTCACCGCCGTCTTCCTTGACCAGCTTGATGATTCTCGAGAAATGCTGCTCGAAGACCGGAGAGTACTTGTAATCGGTGTAGAACCACTCAATCCAACTGCGCAACTGGACGTCTCTGAACTCGCGCTCGTCGTGATCGTCGGCGATGGCTTCCAGCGCCAGGCGCCCGTATCGGTCTAGGCCCGGCGATTGCGGAGCCCTTCCGAAAATCGCCCACGACCCAAAGTACAGGTAAAAGAGCGGCAGCGCTGTATTCGCTTGCAAAAAATAATCAGAAATCAACTGCATCCGGGTGCGCCCGGAAAAGGCCAGCCGTTCCGACCACGAAGCAAATTTTCGGAAGCGGGCCAAACCCATCTGGCGCACCGAGAATTGGAACGGATCGACCTGTAGAAACACCAGCGACGCGCGGGACAACCGCTCGCGATTGCGCTCATAAATCCACAGCATGTCGAACGGCAACTGTTCCCCGATGGCCAAGTTCAGGACTTCGCCGCGCTGAAGGCCCAGGCTCTCCTCGATGACCGTAGGCAAAAAGGCGCCGTTTGCGCGCGACGTTCCCATGACCAGCACCTTGGGGTGCGGATTCGGCTGAATCACTTTTTCTTCGATGTCAAACTGCATCCCCAGCGCGCTTCGGGGCACCAGCCGCCACGCAAACTCCATCCGGCCCATAACGATTTCAACCAACAGGACGCAGGCCAGGACCATAAGCATCATTCTTCGCACGGCGCCGGTCGGTTCGCTGCGCGTTTTGGGACTCTCACTGGTCATTTTTCTGCTTCGTAAAAACGGCCAAGACCGTGCCTGATTTTAAGCCAGATTGCCGTGCCGGCAAAACGGAACTGCCGCGTCGAGTTGCCCGGAGGGCATAACGGAATCCACTTAGTCCTACCGCGTGAATTTAGAAGGAGTTGGCGGATGGGTCTGTAAGCCGGATTCTGTCTGCGACGCGTCCAAAATTTCGGCCTGCGCCGCGCGACGATCATTCCTCTAGGTCCCGGCTCGCGCCGGGGCTCCAGCGGCCTACCCGAGAGTTGATCTCTGCCGCGCCTTGCGGCGCATCAGAGTATGGCTCGACGGCGTTCGCGGACTCGCGTCCGCATCGCCGATTCGCCACAATGGGCCGGGCCGGCCCTCCTCTCCTATTTGGCCTTGCTCCGTGCGGGGTTTTCCGTGCCCCGAATGTTACCATCCGGGCGGTGGGCTCTTACCCCACCTTTTCACCCTTGCCTGCGCGCGTAGGACAGGCACTCTTGCCTGTCCACCTCAATCAAGCTTCAAATCAAGGGGACAGGCAGGAGTGCCTGTCCTACTTGATCACCGTGGAGACTTGGCCGAGGTTTACCTCAGCCGTGTCGCAGCGATGCTCGCACCGGCGGTATATTTTCTGTGGCACTTTCCGTGGCCGCTGTAGGACAGGCCTCCCGGCCGGTCCTGCCTTCGTGGCCGCTTGCGACCTGACAAGGCGGACAGACCGGGAGGTCTGTCCTACGCAACCCCCTGGCGTTACCAGGCGCACTGCCCTTACCGTTCGAAACGGTGGAGTCCGGACTTTCCTCCCGCTCGCAGGCACAGGCTAAAAGTCTGTGCTACACGAGCCAGCGATCGTCCGACCCACCCGCCATATCCATTATACAGCAGCAGGCAAACAGGGCTGCGCGTCCTGTTCCAGAAGTCGGCGCGTTCTGTTCCCGCGTTAGGCTAGAATTGGAAACACGAAGTGAGCACTTTTCGCATCGCGCTGGCCAACATCCGGTTCCCCGCGACTCCTGAGGAGTCGGTCACGCTGGCCGAACGAGCCATCGCTCAGGCGTCCCTCGAGCGCGCCGGCCTCATCTGCTTTCCGGAATGCTTCATTCCCGGCTACCGAGGAATGGGTAAGCGCGTGCCGCCGCCCGACCTAGCGTTCCTCGAACGCGCTTGGTCCGCTACCGCAGCGGCCGCCGCGAAAGCCAACCTTGCGGTTGTTCTCGGCACCGAACGCGTGGTCGATGGCGCGTTGTTAGCCACCGCACTGGTCGTCAACCCAGACGGCACGATCGCCGGCTTCCAGGATAAAGTTCAACTCGACGTCTCAGAGGAAGGCATCTATTCGCCCGGCACAGCGAGGCAAATTTTCCAGATCGGGCCGCTGACGTTCGGCATCGTGATCTGCCATGAAGGCTGGCGCTATCCGGAAACGGTGCGCTGGGCCGTGCGACGCGGCGCCCAGATCGTTTTCCACCCTCATTTCCACGAGGCTGAGCCGGGCAGCTTCCAGCCAACGACTTTCGCGGATCCTGCGAACTCATTCCACGAGAAAGCGATGCTGTGTCGCGCCGCGGAGAACACCTGCTACTTCGCAACCGTCAACTGCGCCAGCGCCGGGTCGCCTACCACTTCCGCGGTGGTGGGCCCCGACGGCACGCTGCTCACCTACCAGCCCTACGGTAAACACGGCTTGCTCGTCGCCGACATCGACCTCACTGCGGCCACCGGCCTCCTCGCGGCGCGCTGCAAATACGGTGAGGAAGCGAGGACGCAAGGAAGTAAGGAAGTAGGAGATAAGGAAGTAAGGAAGTAAAGAAGTAAGGAAATACGGAAGCGGTCGCCACCTCCTCACTTCCTTACCTCCTTATCTCCTTACCTCCTGATGTTAGTCCACCGCCAAGACAATCAGCGTCGCGTCGTCGCGCAACTGGCCGTCGCAGAATTGCAGCACTTCGCTCCACAATTTCTCCTGCAGCGCCGCGGCTGGCAATTCGCGGTGCGTGGTTATCAGGTGTGCGAGGCGCTTCTCGCCGAACTCTTCGCCCGATTCGGCAGGCGCTTCGGGCACGCCATCGGTGTAGAGCACCAGCCTATCGCCCGGCTCAATCTGCACATGCCCCTGCTCGTAGAAGAGGCCCTCGAATTCGCCCAGCAGCGGCCCGCCCGCGCCCAGGCGAATCAGGCGATTGTTGCGCCGCACCAGCAATCCCGGCGCGTGCCCGGCATTCGAGTACACCAGCGTGCGATGCCGCAGATCGAGCAAGCCGTAGAACAGCGTGATGAACCGCTCGTGCGCGCTCACGCTGCAAAACATGCGGTTCAACTGCTCGCACAACTGCGCAGGCGCGGCAGCCTGCGACGCATGCGCGCGCACCGCGGCTTGCAGGTTGGCCATCAGCAGCGCCGCCGGCAAGCCTTTGCCGCACACGTCGGCGATGCACAGACCGGCGGTTTCGTCGCTGAATTTCAGCACATCGAAATAATCTCCGCCCACCACCAGCGCCGGCCGCCACTCCGCCACCATTTCGCACCCGCGCAGCTTTGGCAGCTTCTCCGGCATCAGCCGTTGCTGGATGCGCCGCGCCTCCTCCCACTCCTGGTCTTTCTGAAGCTGCTGGCGGCGGTCCTGGCGCATGGCGCGGCCCAGCTCCACTTGCGCGCGCATGGTGCGCAGAAGCTGGTCGTTCTCCCACGGCTTCAGCACAAAGTCGCGCGCGCCGCGGCGCATGGCCTCGACTGCCAGCGGCACGCTGCCCCACGCCGTCATCACCACGATGGGCAGCGTGCTGTCCAGCGTTTGCAGATGCGAAATCAGGCTCAATCCTTCTTCTCCGGAGGTGGTATCGCGCGAATAGTTCAGGTCCATCAGCACCGCATCGAAGCTGCCTGCCTCCAGCGCGCGCAGAATGCGCTCCGGAGCATCCGCCAGCTCGATGTGGAAGCCTTCCGTGCGCAGCAGCAGGCTGATCGCTTCGCCGATGTGTGGCTGGTCGTCGGCCACCAGGATGCGCGGCATCGCAGCGACTGCAGCGGCTTGGTCGGTTCGTGTCATCCTCGGTGAAGTGAAGGCAGGTGAGTCGCCATTCTCCAAGCTTTTAACTGGTCGATTCTTTGACGTTTATGGCCTGAGGAGGTTACCACAGCTATGGCCCGTGTCCGCTGGCGGGACGCATTGTGCAGTGGCGGACAGTAGGACAGGCACTCCTGCCTGTCCG
>JBOGNS010000472.1:0-3426 GCA_050747305.1 Candidatus Acidiferrales bacterium
AAGCAATTCTTCGCCGGCTACAAGAAAAAATACGGCTGGGAAATGAAAGGCGAGCCGGTCTATTGCGTGCAGCCGCGCGTTGCTTTTGGCTTCATCGAGGCCGCCGACGACTTCGCGGCCACCGCCACCCGCTGGCAATTCTGAGTAGGGCGTGATGGCTGTGGCGTTAGCCGGCGTACGCCGCGCTGGGTGCGGGCTGAATGTTCTGGTTGAAGCGGAAGAAGTTCGCCGGGTCATACTTCGTTTTCAGCGCGACCAGGCGCTCGTAATTCGGTCCGTAAGCTTCGCGCACCCGCTCCTCCCCTTCCTGTCCCAGATAATTGACGTAGGCGCGCCGAGCCAGGTGCGGGCGCAGGTCGCGCCAGAATTCATGCATCCAGGCCAGATTGGCGTCGGTTTCCCTGGGCTCGCGCCAAATTCCCAGGGCGCTGAAGTTGAGCTGGTTGGAGCGGTGGGCAAATGCAGTGTCGCCGGGCGGCACGCGGCTGGCGGCTCCGTGCATGTGCTCGAAAAACATCTGCGTAAGCGGCGATGGCCGGCGCCGAAAATAGTCCAGGAGCACATCCATGGCCTCGTCGCTGAGCTGGTCCAGCATCGCTGACCTCCAGTAGTAGTAAAAGCCGGAAGTATAAAAATCATCGATCATCGACTGCTGCTGGACGTAGGAGACCGGCGCGATCATGTCCGCTATCGGCGAGCCGAAGGCATGGATGGGCGCCAAGAGCCCTTCGCCACTGGCCGGATCACCGCAATAACCCGCCGCGATGCCGCACATCGGTGTGCCATCCGGCCCATTCTGGATGGCCACGTAGAGTGTCAACGGGTCGGGGCAGCTTGCAATACACTCGCGATAGAAGCGCAACAACTCTTTGGCGCGGTCCAGCGGATGGAGCACCAGCCCGCCAATCACCGGCTCCACCGTGTGCAAGCGGTAGTCGAAGCGCGTCACGATGCCGAAATTCCCGCCGCCGCCGCGCAGCCCCCACAGCAAATCGGCATTCTCCTCGGCGCTCGTACGCACCACGTTGCCCTCCGCGGTGACCACTTCCGCGCTCATCAGGTTGTCGCAGGCCAGCCCGAACTTGCCCATCAGCCAGCCGAGGCCGCCGCCGAGGGTGAGCCCCGCGATCCCCGTCTTGGAGACAACGCCCATCGTTGTGAAGAGTCCCTGCGCCGTCGTGGCTTTATCGAACTCGCCGAGCGTGAGTCCGGGCTGAGCTTTCGCGGTGCGATTCGCGGTGTCCACGTCGATTCGTTTCATGCCCGAGCAATCAATCATCACTCCGTCGTCGCACACCGCGTTTCCGGCTACGTTGTGGCCCGCGCCTTTCACCGATACCGGCAGGCGGTGCTCACGGGCGAAGCGCACCGCGGCGGCGACGTCGTCCGTGCCCGCGCAACGCACGATCAACGCCGGGTGGCGGTCAATCATGGCATTGAAGATGCGCCGCGCTTCGTCGTAGCCCGCATCGGCGGGCACGAGTAATTCCCCGCGCAATTGTTGGCGAAGATGATTCGTCGCTGCGTCGTGGGCCATGAATCACCGCCTTGAGAGATTTGAGAGATTCTCGCTCCGGAACTGCAGGGCCTGGGGTGCGTCCGTGGGGCTAAGGTATGCTCATGGGGATGCCGCTGTCAACGCCGCAAGGGCGCGGGATAGCCCTGAACGGAGGGCTTTTCGTTGCCCGGTCATCCACGAAAGGGAAACGCCCCGGAGCGGTTAACATCCCCGTTCCGGGGCGTTCAGTAATTCGCGCGATGTAAGTTTACTGCGGGCGTTTGTTCTTGGTGTGTTCGTTGTAAATCAGGCCGCCGACAGCGCCGGCAATCGCGCCGATGGCCGCGCCTTTGCCGCCGCCAGCCAGTCCGCCAATCGCGGCGCCGGCGCCGGAGCTGCCGGCCACGATCAGCACTTGTCGCTCGGTAGAGCGACGGCGCGTCTGCGGCGCCGACCGCACCTCGCGCACTTCGCTGCGCGGCTGCGCATAGGATACGCGCGGCGCGGGAACGAATCGTTGGTCCACTACCTCCGGCTGCTCGTCGGCCGCGACCGCATTGGTGAGCGCGGGCCGCGCCACGCCTCCAAACAAAGCCCCAACCAGGAATGCGCCCAGAACACCAGCGCCAATCAGCATGCGCGTCTTCACGGTTCCCCCATTCTGACCAGGCTCAACATGAGATGCGGTGCGGCACCCGCGGGTTGATTGGTTCGCTAGATGCCCCGATTTCAGAAACATACAGCTTGGCGCCTCTCCCGCGTGGTCAAGGTGAGCGTCCCCTGGCGGTTCTTATAGGGTGACATTTTCACGCTGCTGTTGTGGGGCGACTGAATCGTGGAGCCAAGACAAGCCCTCGGGTTGCCTTTACGCTGCGGCTGATTTGGCTTACATTGGCCGGCGGGCTGGATGGCGCGTCATGCAGCCACGTTTTTTCATCACGGAATTGAGAGAGCATGCACCTTGCCGAACGCACGGCGGAAATCGCCCGCCTGCTCCAGGAGCGCAATTGGAGAGCGCTGCGCGAGCAGTTGGCGCATCTGCCCCCGCCGGAAGGCGCGGAGTTGCTTTTGCGGTTGCAGAAGCCGGAACGCATGCTGGTGTTTCGTTCCATGCCGCGCGACTTGGCCGCCGAAGTGTTCACCCATCTGGAGCCGCACGACCGCGATGCGCTTCTCCGCGATCTGACTGACGAAGAAACCCGCCAGCTTCTCTCCTCGCTTTCGCCGGACGACCGCACCCACCTGCTGGAGGAGTTGCCCGGCAACGTCACGCGCCGCCTGCTGAACCTGCTCAGCCCGGAAGACCTCGGCGAAGCCCGGCACTTGCTCGGCTACCCGGAAGAGAGCGTCGGTCGCATGATGACGCCGGATTATGCGGCTGTGCGACCGGACTGGACCGCGGCCCGCGCCCTCGAGCACATCCGCCAGCTTGGTAAAGACACGGAAACCATCAACGTGGTTTACGTCACCGCGCGTAACGGCGCGCTGGTGGGCCAAGTCGAGCTTCGCCGCTTCATCCTCGCCGATCCGGCTACGCCGGTGGACCAAATCATGGACCCCAACGTGGTCAGCCTCTCCGCCAACGAGGACCGCGAAAAAGCGGTACACACCGTGGAGCGCTATGACGTAAACGTGATTCCGGTGGTGGATTCCGGCGGCGTGCTGCTGGGCATCGTGACGGTAGACGACGTACTCGACGTGGCCAAAGAAGAAGTGACTGAGGACTTTCACAAGATCGCCACGGTGGAACCGATTCACGTGCCGCTGCGCGAAGCCGGAGTCGGTCTTTTCTACCAGCGGCGCATCGGGTGGCTGCTGGTGCTGGTGTTCGTCAACGTACTCTCCGGCGCCGGCATTGCCTACTACCAGGAGACCATCGCGCGCGCCATCACGCTGGTTTTCTTTCTTCCCTTACTGATTGCCAGCTC
>JBOGNS010000473.1:0-1507 GCA_050747305.1 Candidatus Acidiferrales bacterium
GCTATGAGCGCTGCTGCACGCCAGAAAAATGCGGAGCCAAGCGTCCTGTCATTGGCACAGCTTCTGGAGCAGCAGCCGCCCACCGCGCCGCCCTGCCTGGTCGAACCCGGACTGTTGCCTCCGCAGGGAATCCTGTTTGTGGGCGGGGAGCCGAAGGTTGGCAAATCGCTGCTGGTCGCCAATCTCGCGCTATCTCTGGCGGCCGGTTCGGACCGCACCGGCTTTTCCATCCCCACCCCACGGCGTGTCCTCGTCTGCCAGTTCGAACTGCCCGTCCCGCAGTTCGTCAGCCGCCTGGCCACCATGCGTCGCGTCATGGGAAATGCCGCGGATCAAAACCTGTTTGTGGATACACGCGCCACCGGCCACCTGCTCAGTGCGCCGCAAGGCCTGAATCACTTTCTGTCCGCCGCCCGTGCCGCCGCGGCCGAGATCATCGTCCTGGACCCGTTGTACTCCACCCACGATCAGGATGAAAACGACACCCGCGCCATGGCTGCGCTGTGTCAAAGTCTGTTGCGCCTGCGCGAGGCTTCGCACGCCGCGTTGATCGTGGTGCACCACGTGCGCAAATCCATCGGCCGTTATGAGATCGGCAGCGCCTTCCGTGGCTCCAGCGCCCTGCACGCCGTGGGCGACAGTTACCTGCTGCTGACCAGATCCGCGCCGCAGTTCCACACCGTCGAGCTGCGCTTCCAGTTTCGTTACGCCGCTCCACAATCGCCACGCCTGCTCGACCTCGATCCAGATACGTTGTGGTTCTCTCCGGCCGGCCAGCCGTCGGCAACCGCTCCCGCGCGGCGCAAAGTGGAAGCAGCCGACATCACCCAGGCTCTGGCGGACCTCGGCGGCGAAGCGCGCTACAACCAACTGCGCGAGCACATCATGACGCTCACCGCGTGTTCCAAACGGACCGCACAACTGGCGATTACTGAGGCCTGCCGGCACGGCTGCATCGTCGCCGCCGATGGTCACTACCGCTCGCCCGCGTAGCGACTCCTTTCTCGACTGTCCGCACGGGGTCGCGCCCGCGCGGATGCCCAAGGCCGATGCGACGGAGCTGGCTCCGAAGAAATCGGCTGTAAGAACCCTCCGGCACACTCTTTGCGTCGTGTCGGAGGGTTTCTGGTTTCTGGTCCAGTACCGTGCAGAGGCTTTCAAAGTCAGCCCATTTCTTTGGGGAGGCTCCCGAGCGGAGGCCTTGGGCTATAAAACGCGAAGACCGCCCGGCTGCTTTTGCCGGGCGCTCCAAATCCCGCCTTCTTGATTCCTCCGGCTCGTCGGGATACCGCCTCTGCCTATACAGGCGAGTATCCTATCCCACTCCTGCATCATCTACCGGCAGCTTCAGCGCGCCACGCCGCCGGGAATCTGAGAAACAGCCCCGGCGATTAACTTGAGAATGTAGAGGGGAACGACTGCGGCGCATTACACTCATCCGCAGTCAAACTCTCCATCCGAGCCTTCCCTCCAAGTGACGCAAAGTAACTCGCGTACTCTTTCAGGC
>JBOGNS010000474.1:0-2254 GCA_050747305.1 Candidatus Acidiferrales bacterium
GCTCTATCTCAAAGGTCTGCGCTGCCACACGGAGAAGTGCGCCATCGAGAAGCGCAATTTCGTGCCCGGGCAGCACGGCCAGTCGCGCAAGCAAAAGAAGCTGGCGGGCTACGGCCTCCAGTTGCGCGAAAAGCAGAAAGCCAAGCGCACGTACGGGCTGCTCGAGCGGCAGTTCCGCAACTATTTCGAGCACTCGGTGCGAACGCCGGGCCCGACGGGCGAGAACTTGATCGTCATGCTCGAGCGCCGGCTCGACAACGCGGTGTATCGCATGGGGCTGGGCGGCTCGCGCTCGCAGGCGCGACAACTGGTGCGCCACGGCCACGTGCAAGTGAACGGGCGCAAGGTGGATATTCCGTCCTATCTGGTGTCGGTGGGCGAAGAGATCAAGTTGAAGGATCGCATGAAGGAAAACGCCATGATTATGGAGGCGCGCAACCTCGCGCAGAGCCAGAACTTGGCCACCTGGCTGGAGATCGACCGCGAAAATTGCAAGGCGCGCGTGGTGGCGCTGCCGCGCCGGGAAGACGTGCAGACGCCTCCCATCACCGAACAGCTCATCGTCGAGCTGTATTCGAAGTGAGACAGCCGAAGAACGCTTTTCCATCCGCCGTTTTTCGGCGGATGAATCTCAGGTTTTCTTAACAAGGTTTCAACCGTTCGCGAACAGGCGGACAGGAGGAAGGTAGACGATGTGGAAAGGATTTCAGAAGCCAAAGCGTCTGGCCGCTGAGCTGGAGTCGCTGACCGATAAGTACGGGAAATTCAACGCCCAGCCGTTCGAGCGCGGGTGGGGCACCACGGTAGGCAACGCACTGCGGCGCGCTCTGCTGAGCTCGATTGAGGGCGCCGCCATCACTGCGGTGAAAATCGAAGGCGTGCTGCACGAATTCTCGCCGATCCCCGGCGTGGTGGAAGATGCCACCGACATCATCCTGAACCTGAAGCAGGTGCCGCTGAAGCTCACCACCGACCTGCCGAAGACGATTTACCTCAACGTGGACCAGCCCGGCGTGGTCACCTCCGCCATGATCGAAGAGGAAGCCGAGCTGGCGGTGCTCGACAAGAACATCTACATCGCCACGGTCAGCGAGGGCGGCAAGCTACAATTGGAGATGCGCGTCAAGAACGGCCGCGGTTACGTGGCCGCCGACCGCAACTTCGACGAAGACCTGCCCATCGGCTACATCCCGGTGGACTCCGTGCACTCGCCGGTGCGCAAAGTCAACTATGCGGTGGAAGCGGCGCGCCTCGGGCAGATGACCGACTTCGAGAAATTGTCGCTGGAAGCCTGGACCAACGGCGCCATCACGCCGCAGGACGCCATTGGGCTGGCCGCAAAACTCATCAAAGATCACATGAGCATCTTCATCAATTTCGAAGAGTCGCACGAGTTCCCGTCGGAAGCGCTCGACGCCTACAACGATCCCCGGCAGGAGCATCTGGACCGCTCGGTGGAGGAGCTCGAGCTTTCTGTGCGCTCGCATAACTGCCTGAAGAATGCAAACATCGCGACGATCCGCGAACTGGTGGGCCGCAGCGAAAACGAAATGCTCAAGACCAAGAACTTCGGGCGCAAGTCGCTCAACGAGATCAAGGAAATCCTCGTCCGCATGGGCCTCGCGCTGGGCATGAAGTTCGACGAGCATGGCCGCATCATCTGGCCGCCGCTGCCGGCGCAAGCCATTCCGCCGGTGGCGCCCATGACGGAGGAGGAGCCGTCATCGCTGTAGCGGATCTGTAGCGGCGACCGTTAGGTCGCCACGATGCCAGCGAACGGCAGGATTGGCGACCTGAAGGTCGCCGCTACACGCGAGAAACGGAACAAGTCATGAGACACCGTAAAGCCGGATACAAGCTGGGCCGCAACCCGTCGCACCGTCGCGCCACTCTGCGCAACCTGGTGACCAACGTAATCGAGCGCGAGCGCGTGCACACCACGCTCACCCGCGCCAAGGCCGCGCGCCCGCTGGTCGAGCGCATGATCACACTCGGCAAGCGCGATAGTCTCCACGCACGGCGGCAGGCGGATGCGTACCTGATGACCGGCGACGCTACGCGCAAACTCTTCGCTGATTTGGCGCCGCGCTTCGCCGAACGCAACGGCGGCTACACCCGCATCGTCCGCGTCGGCTTCCGCGTCGGCGACGGCGCGGAAGTGGCCATCCTCGAGCTGATCGGCTCCGAGTTGAAGAAAAAGGAAAAGAAGCCCAAGAAGAAGCGGGAAGAGCCGCAGGCCGAGGGCAAGGAAACC
>JBOGNS010000475.1:0-3664 GCA_050747305.1 Candidatus Acidiferrales bacterium
GTCGACAGTTCAGCCCGACGCGCGTGACGCTTGCGCACGTCGTCGCAGCCTGGACCCACAGGCCGGTTCTAGGGTTCAGACTATGGGCTGTCGACTGTGGACTGTGGACTGCTAACTCGAAGGACAGACCGGGAGGTCTGTCCTACTGGGCGGCGGGGGCGCCGGCTTTACGCAGGTAGATGTTGCCGTTGAAGTTGGTGAACTGAATTTCGGGGCCGCCGCCGTTGATGGTGCCGCGAATCATTTGGTCGACTTGCACTTTGTACTTGCCGCCCTGCCCCCGGGAATCTTCCACGATGGGCTTGGGCGCGCCGGACTGGACCTGCACGTCGAAATCGGTGAAGACATCACCTTGGCCCGGATCGAAGCTGACGTTGGCTTTGAGATCAGCGGGGAACGTGACATCGATATGGCCGTTCAGCGAGCTAAAAGCCATGGACTTCTGGCTGACGCGGACAAAGGTCACGAGCACACGGCCATTCAGGGCATGCGCCACGGCGCTGCCGGAAATGTTGGTGAGTGTGACGGAGCCATTGGTGTTGTCGACATCGAGTTCGCCTTCCACGTCGGTGACCACGATGTTGCCGTTGTTGGTGGAACCGAGCTTGAGCGAGGTTTGGCGCGGCACGGTAAGCGTGACGTCCACGGTGCGCTGCAGCGCGTCCACCTCCACATCCACTTTGTTGTTCTGCTCTTCGACGGCGAGACCTGTGCTGCTGACGGCGAGGCGGCGCATTCCGCCGGACTTGGACTCGGACTCGCGGCGGCTGCCGCGCACGCGCGCCTCGACGATGATTTCCTTGGTATCGCCGCCCTTGACGGTGATGCCGCCATGCAGCACATCCACACTCACCGTGGCCGGGCGCGATGGGTCGCTCAGCGTGACGACAATGCGATCGCCTCCGGCCTGTGTTTGCGCGTGCGCCTCCGCGTGTGCGCCGGCGGGCTGCGGCGGCATTGCCAGCAGCGCGAACGCGAACCATGCCGGCGCGATGCAACCCCGATACATGCGCGGTGATTTTTGCGTGTTCATGTCAGTCCTTATTCTCCCGTATACGAATGTCCCCATTCAGATTCTCGGCTTTGATCTCGATGCCCCCGGCGCCAATACGTGCGCTGGTGAAGCGGTCGCTGTGAAAGACGGTCCTGCCGCCCCTGCGCTCGGCGTGCATGGCGCGCGCGGGCAGCGAGGTGACGACAAAGTCGCTGTAGATTTCGCCGTTGAACGTTTTGAAGCGGAAGTCGGCGGCGAGGTCGCGCGCGAAGTAGAGGTCGATGTCGCCGTTAATGGACTTGAAGGATGAGTTTTCGCGCGGATTCTCGCGGAATGTGACTTTCACACTGCCATTCACGGTGTGCGCGGCGCCGGAGCCGGCGACGCGCAGCATTTCAATTCCGCCGTTCACGTTGCGCACGAAGTAGGCTCCTGTCACGTCGCGCACGTTTATCTCGCCGGAATTTACGGTGCGCAGCGTGACGTCGATGTTGCGCGGCACTTGAAGCTGGAAGTCCATTTCCACCCAGTAGCCTTCATCTTCACGGAAAGAAACGGAGCGGCGATCGCTACAGCGGCAGCGGAACGGGCCGTCCACGTAGAGGGAAAGCAGCCCGGCTTCCTGCTTGATATCGAGTGTGACTTCCTTGCGCGCCTCGTCCAGCTTGGCTTGCGACTCCGCGCGGGTAGAGCGGACGACCACGAGCTGCACCTGGTTGGAATCAGCGCCGACCACTTCGATGGACCCGTTTACGTTGTCCACTTCGAGGCGGAGCGGAGCGGCGCCCGCAAGATCGAAGGTCTTGCGAATTGTTTCCTGGTCACGCACCGGCAAATCGCGGTCCCCGTGAGCGCGGGGGCGGGACGCGGCAGGCAGACCGAGCGCCGTAAACATGGCCACGGTTGCGGACGCGATCGCGAATTGTCGATGTGTGCTGCGCATCGTTTTCCTCACTGTGGCGATCCCCCATGCGGGTGTCGCCGGTACAACTGAAGCGAACAGGCTGGAAGCCTGTTCTACTTCACTGCAATTCGCCGAGTGCCCATTCGGCGCGCTGGCGCACTGCGGGATTGAGCGCGGGATCCTGGCGCACCTGTTGCAGGTGTTCGACGGCGCTGGCCTCGCGCATCTGGACGAGCCGGTCAATCAATGTGACTTGCACCAGTGGAGACTGATTCGCTTGCAAGGCATCCACCAGTCCGGCGCGCACGCCGGGCTGGCTGCTGTGGCGGCTGAGCGCGTTGAGCGCGGCGAGGCGCACGTCTACGCTGCTGTCGAAGCGCAGCGTGCGTAGCAGCGCCTGCATCACTTCAGGATTGATCTGCGCTTGCTGCGTGCCCATGGCTACGGCTTGCAGGCGCTCGCTGGCCGATTGCTGCTGCAACATCGAGAGCACGACCAGTTGCCGCATATCGCGCAACTCCTCGCGCACCGAGGCGATCTCGGTTTCGGCGCTGGCTGACGCCGGCTCAGGACGCATCGTGAAGCGGCCGGCGGCGAAGCCTGCAACGAGTAGCATCGCCGCGGCGGCGAAACCCGCCGCGGCTCGCGCCCAGTTGCCACTCACCAGAAACGGCAGCAGACTCCATTTGCGCTGCGGACCGGCCGTGAGCTTTTCGCTACGCGCTGCCTGATAGGTATTCAGCATGGCTTCGAAGCGCGCGCGCAGCAGCGGGCTGGGCTGCTCCTGCGGCAGGTCGGCGAGGCGGTTCCACAGGGTGACGGTTTCTTTGCACTGCGCGCATTGCTCGAGATGCTGCTCGAGTTTGTCGGCGGCATCGTGCGCCAGCGAGCCGTGCAAATAATCGGGCAGCAGCGCTTCCACTCGTTCACAGTTCATTGCCAACTCCCTTGCGGCGGATTGCCTGCGGCGCCGCCGGAACCGATTGCGCGCGGCGGCGGGGCCGCTTGTAGCTGATGAAAGGCATGCTTGAGTTCCTGTAGCGCGCGGTGCACGCGCACTTTTACGGCGCCGATTTCGCAGCCGAGCAGCTCGGCGATTTCGTGGTACTTCAATTCCTGTAGGCGGCTGAGGACCAGGATTTCGCGCTTCTCTTCAGGGATTTGCATCAGAGCGCGGTGCAGCAGAGCCGATTCCTGCCGCTGTTGCGCCGGGTCGTTCGGAGTGACGGCGGGCACCATTTCCGGCTTGAACTCGGTTTGCGGCGCTTGCTTGCGCGCGTGATCCAGCCGCGCATTGCGCGCGATGCGGTACATCCACGCCTTGAAAGGGCTGCCGGGACTGTAACTGCGGCGGTATTTGAGGATGCGGAGAAAGACTTCCTGCACCAGGTCTTCGCTGAGCGGACGATTGCCGGTCAGCTTGACGTAAAAGTTGAACAGCGGGCTCTGGTAGCGGTCAAAGAGCAAGCCCAATTGTTCGCACGCGTCGTTGCGTACTTGTGCCATCAGCTCCTCGTCGGATAGCCACTGCGTCATCAAGATGGATCCAACTGCGCCTTCGCAGCGCTTTTCATACGTATATACCGCGGCGAGATCAGAAGGTTACAAGCATTGAGGCCGATTGCGACAGGACTGGCGAACGAAAGGAATGCTGGCATTGCGGGCCCTCGACGGGTCCCATCGTACTGATATATACTTAGGGTCTATACCATAGGAGGCGCGGTGGTTAAGACAGCAAAATTGTTCCGGAACGGGCGCAGCCAGGC
>JBOGNS010000476.1:0-4095 GCA_050747305.1 Candidatus Acidiferrales bacterium
TCAGGAACCAGTGTGTTCAGGCTGTCGCAGGAGCGGTCGCACGGGTCGCTCGATTCGCGCCGCGGCGGGTCGTCCACATTATTCGACGGCAGGAAACTCACCAGCTCGCGGATCATCGCCAGGCAATCGGCGTCGTCACGCGCGATAAAATGCGCCACGCCGCTGGTGGCATTGTGCGTCATCGCGCCGCCCAGCTCGTGCTTGGTGACTTCTTCGTGCGTCACCGTCTTGATCACGTCCGGGCCGGTGACAAACATGTAGCTGGTGTCGCGGGTCATGAAAATGAAATCGGTAATCGCCGGCGAATAGACGGCGCCGCCCGCGCACGGCCCCATCACCGCGCTGATCTGCGGCACCACGCCGCTGGCCAGCGTGTTGCGCAAAAAAATTTCCGCATAGCCCGCCAGCGACATCACGCCTTCCTGGATGCGCGCGCCGCCGGAATCGTTCAGCCCGATCACCGGCGCGCCTACCTTCATGGCCTGATCCATGATCTTGCAGATTTTTCCGGCATTCGCCTCGCTCAGCGACCCGCCAAACACCGTAAAATCCTGCGCGAACACGTACATCAGCCGCCCTTCGATGCGCCCGTAGCCGGTGATGAAGCCGTCGCCCAGCGGCTTCTGAGCCTCCATGCCAAAGTCAGTGCAGTGGTGCGTGACGAACTTGTCCAGCTCCTCGAAGGTGCCTTCATCCAGCAGCAGCTCGACGCGTTCGCGCGCTGCAAGCTTGCCTTCTTTATGCTGCCGCTCGCGACGTTCCGCCCCGCCGCCCGCTTCTGCGGCGGCATTGCGCTTCGCCAGTTCCGCCGCGCGGGTGCTGATTTTCTCGTTGATGGCCATCTACGCCCCAGAAAATAAAAAGAGAAAATAGAAACGAGAAAATAGAAAAGAGGCCCGGCAGGTGACACCGGCGCGACCTCACAACTGCGCGGCCCTATTTTCTCTTTTCCCTTTTCTATTTTCTATCTTTTAGCTGCGATTGCATGTAGCTCACGTCAATCTTCGCCGTCTTCGGCGGATCGTCCTGTGGACGCGGCCCGGCCGCCACTGCCAGCTTCACCGAAATATACACACTCGTGACCAGCAGCAGCGTCCCCAGGCACAGCGCCGCGGCAATCGCCAGGCCGCGCACCAGCGAGCCTTGCATCTGTGCGATGGAGTTGGTCATCAGGAAGACGGCGCCGCAGGCCGCCAGCGTCACCGCCACGCCCGCCAGCATCACGAGGACCGTCGTCACAGCACGCATGGTTTCACAACGAGAGCAGCTTCCACGTCAAAGCGTACAGCCGACAGCTCACAGCCGAAAGTTAGAAACCACGTCGCGCTACGCGCTCACTCGTTAAGGGCTAACTGTGAGCTGTTAGCTGTCGACTGTAAGCTGCCTGTCAATGCAGCCCCGACCAATCGTCAGACACCAGGATCGAATTGCTGGGATTGGCGGCCTCGTACTTCACGCTGACGTGCTGCCCATTTACCAGCCGCGCCAGGCACGCGCGCTCCTCTAGGTCGGACAGATCCTGCGCCGCCTCGTAGGTGACGCCGGAGATGGAATAGGTGTACCGCACCAGCTTGCGCATGCCGTTGCCTTCCGGCGCCGGTCGCGGCTTGCGGCGAAAGGCAGTGAACGCGCTGGTGGATCCCGTGACGGTCTCCGGCACCTCGAAGATTTCCACCACGTAGCCTTCCACGATGCGTCCGATCTGATTCACACGCGCGCGCCGCCGCCGCTCCGTCTCCTCCGGGTCGCGCGGGCGGTGACGCCACCACGCTGCCGCGGCGATGGCTGCCAGCAGCGCGCCGGCGCCCAGCGCGAGATACCACTGCTCTTCGGTCCACTCGGTGAAGTTCAACGCGCAGCCTTGCCCGCGGCGGCGCTGGGCAGGATGTCACCCAGCGTCTCGCGCGCTTTCTCCCAGTCCTTCAGGAACGCATCCAGCCCGCGATCGGTGAGCGGATGCTTGAACAGTTGCTCGAACACTTTGAAGGGCATGGTGCCGATGTTCGCGCCGATCTTCGCCGCTTCCAGCACGTGCAGCGGATGGCGCAGGCTGGCCGCCAGCACTTCCGTCTTGAAATCGTAATTGCGGTAGATTTGCAGGATGTCGCGCACCAATTGCATCCCGTCCTGCGAAATATCGTCGAGCCGCCCGAGGAAAGGGCTGACGTAGAACGCGCCGGCCTTGGCCACGATCAGCGCCTGTGTGGCGGAAAAAACCAGCGTCATGTTCACGCGGATGCCGTCCTTCGCGAGGATCGAGAGCGCCTTCACGCCCGCCGGAATCGTGGGCAGCTTCACCACCACATTCGGATGCCAGCTCGATATTTCGCGCGCCTCGCGCAGCATGGCGTCGGTTTGTGTGGCTACGACTTCCGCGCTTACCGTGGCATTCTCGCCCACTATCTTGCAGATCTCGATCACCAGTTCCTTGAAGGGCAGTTTCTGCTTCCCGGCCAGCGTGGGGTTGGTGGTCACGCCATCGAGTATCCCGTAGGACGCCGCCTGCCCGACTTCTTCCACATCTCCCGTATCCAGAAAAAATTTCATCGCATCACCTTTTGGAGTGCGGGAGCGCAGCTCCCGCTTTGTTTTCATTTGCGCCCCGGCTTCGTTCCTGCCCGAGCTTTCATCGTCGCGGTGGTTAACTTTCCGCCACCACCGGATTACGCAGCGTGCCTACGCCGCTCACCACCACTTCCACCACATCCCCCGCCGCGAGTGGCCCCACGCCCGGCGGCGTGCCGGTGGCCACCACGTCGCCCGGCTCCAGCGTCATCACCCGCGAAATATATCCGATTATAACATCCATAGAAAATAGCAGGTCGGCCGCGCGACCGTGCTGCCGCCGCACTCCGTTGACGTAAGCCTCCACCGTCGTGGCGGGCAAATCCAGCTCCGTTTCGATTACCGGCCCCAGAGGACAAAACGTGTCGAAGCTCTTTGCGCGCGTAAACTGTACATCTTTTTTCTGGAGGTCGCGCGCCGTTACATCATTCAGACAAATGTAGCCGAGGATATATGGCGCAGCCGGCTCGCCATCCGCAAGCTTGGCGCAGCGCTTTCCGATCACCACCGCCAGCTCGCCTTCGTGGTCCACGCGCTGCGAAATCGCCGGCAGCGCAATCGGCTCATCCGGCCCGATCACGGCCGACGGCGGCTTCAAGAATATCAGCGGCTCGGTCGGTACCGGATTGCCCAGCTCTGCCGCGTGCTCGCGATAGCTGCGCCCCACGCAAACAATTTTGCCTGGCACAATCGGCGCCAGCAGCTTCACGCGCTCCACCGGCCATGATTGGTTCACCGGATACCACATACCAAAAATATCGCCGGCAATTTGCCGCACCCGCTCGCCTTCGATTACGCCATACCGCGGCTCAGGATGCTGTGGCGGCGCCACGCCCACCACCGCGTTCCATTCGAATTCCAGCGGCTGAAACCGGCACAGCTTCATCGTTGCGCCGCATTGTACCTGAAACAGGAAGGGGAGCGTGCACGAGAGAAAGCGGAGAAGGGCAGGTAAAGCTGTTTAGGGTCTGCGTCGCGATTCGGCCACCGGCTCATCGCGCAGCGCGCCAACCAGTGCCACCACCCACATCACCACGGCCAGCAAGCCATAGACGACCGCGCCGAGCATGAATACGTTGAGCGGCGTCTTGCGCAGCCGCATGAACAGGTGCTCGAACTGCAATCCCATCGCCGCATACACCAGCGAAAGAAAGCCCCACGCGATGATGCCGGCCACAAACAGCGCCCCGGGCTGCCGCCGGAACACCCACACCGGCAGCGCCGCCACCACTGCAAACGCCGCGTACGACCCTGCGTTGCGCGCCTGCGCCAAACCCTCCAGCGCCGGCACGCGGTTCGCCAGCAGCAGCGAAACCACCATTACCACCGCCAGAAGAATCCCCACCAGCACGCCGGCGCGCAGCGCCGGCGACTGCATTCGCGGGAGCGAACGCACTTCGCGCAGCGACGCCGCGGCGCTCGATTTGTCGGGCGATTCACTCACGGACTGGGTACGCTCTCGCTCACCGGCTGGCTGCGCGCGCTTTCGTTGCCCGCGCGGTCGGTGGCGGTCACCCGCCAGCTATAGCG
>JBOGNS010000477.1:0-6946 GCA_050747305.1 Candidatus Acidiferrales bacterium
TGGCGCGCCTGAGAGGATTCGAACCTCCAACCCCTAGCTCCGGAGGCTAGTGCTCTATCCATTGAGCTACAGGCGCGCTGTCTCGCGTCTCGACTGCAAATGATTCTACCGCAACCGCAGGGTCGCGAAAAGGGCAGCGAGCAGGGCACACGGGACATCTACCGTACGCTTTTCGGCGGCTCCGGCTTCGGCGCTTCACGTTTTGGAGGCTCGCCCGCAGGCGGCTCGGTTCTCGTCGGCGACGTGAGGGGCTTCTGCGCCGGCAACGGCTGGCGCGTGGGCTCGGGAGGCGGGGCGGGGGGCGCAGGCTTTTCCCGCGGCTCCCAAGCGCCTGACAGCGCCAAGCCCAGCAAGATAAGCAGCGGCAGAAACACTAGCGGGAAGTCGCGCACTGCGCCATGCCAATGAGTGCGGCCCGCGCTCAATTCCCAAGCGTGCACGCCGGCGTGCAACCCGAACAGCGCCGTATTGACCCAGTGATGCGCATAGCTGAACGAGCCGCGCGCCAGCATCACCAGCGCCGCCACGCCAATCAGCAGGAACACCGCGCCGAAATCGCGCACGAAATGCTCATTGAGCGGGCCGGTGTCGCTCGCGCCCGGAATCGTTGCGAACCAATGCGCGGGCGCAAAAAGCATCCAGGCTCCATTGCCGAGCCAGAAGAGGGCCAGAATCGCGTAGACCGTGCGAAACGGCGGCTTAAGGGTTGCAGGCATGTGCCGAGGTTAACTTAGGAAGGCAAAAGTAAAAAGTAAAAAGGCAAAAGACAAAAGGCAAAGGGCAAAAGGCAAGAGACAAGAGGCACAAGGAGGACGAAGGGAATCAACCACCCGTACAGTACCTGCCACCGAGTGAGAAACAGGGTTCGCGGTCGCCTGCGGTAAATATGCGCTTTGTTTTGCCTATTTCCTTTTGCCTTTTTACTTTTAACTTTTTACTTTTCCGTCTCCGACGCGCATTTGGGAATCGCCGGCGCCGGCGCGCCCCAGTGCAAGTCGCTAAAGCTTTTCGGTTGCTTGAGGCGGGACTCCGCGAGATCGTCGGCGATGCGCGCGGTGGAGATGCCGCGATCGCGCGCCAGTTCGAGCACGCGCTTCATGCGGTCGTAGATGCGCGCGAGGCTCGGCGTGCTGTCGGCGGAATTCAGCAGATAAAACTCAGCGCCGCGGATCAGGCCGCCCGCGTTGACCAGATAGTCGGGCGCATACAGGATGCCGCGACGGGCCAGCGCGTCGCCATCCTCCGGCAGAGCCAGCACATTATTGGCGCAGCCGCAGACGATGCGCGCCGCAAGACGCGTCACCGTTTCGCGGTTGATCACGCCGCCCAGCGCGCATGGCGCGAACACGTCGCACTGCGCCGCGATGATTTCCTCCGGCGGCACGACTCGCGCGCCCAGCTCGCGCGCCGCTTCCTGCACGCTCGACTGATTGATGTCGGCGACGATGAGCTTCATGCCCTCGCGTTTCAGAATCCGCGCGAGGTTCATGCCCACGCTGCCTACCCCTTGAATCGCAACCGTGGCGCCGCTCGGAGCGACGCCGGCAAATTCCAGGCAGGCGCGCATGCCGTTCCACACGCCGATCGCCGTCATGGCATTGATATCGCCGAGCGCGGGCGATGACTCGCACGCCACGTAGCGCGTGGCGCGGCCGATGGCGGCGATGTCGGCGGCGGTGGTGCCCACATCCACGCCGGTGAAGAAGCGGCCGCGCAGGCTCTCGACCACTTGCCCAAATGCCTCGAAGGCCGCAAGCCTATCGAGCCCGTCGTGGTCGATGATCACGGCCTTGCCGCCGCCGGCGGGAAGCTCGGCGAGAGAAGCCTTGTAAGTCATCGCGCGGGAAAGCCGCAGCGCATCAGCGAGCGCTTCCTCCTCACTGCGGTAGCGCCAGATGCGCACGCCGCCGAGCGCCGGGCCGAGCGTGGTGTCGTGAATGGCGACGAAGCCGCGCAGGCCGCAGGCGCGATTCTGCAGCGCGATCACCTGCTCGTGGTCATGGACTGACATCTGGTCAAGCAATTTCATGCGCAAAAGTCTGGCACAGAGCGAGGCCCGCGCAAACACCATTTTGGCCGCAGAGAAAAGAAAAGGGGCGAGCACAGGGGCCCGCCCCTACCCCGCGATTGGGAAGCAGTATTATTTTGGCTTCGGCAGATTGCCCGGCGCCGAGCCCTTGCGGATTTCCTCCTTCAGCACTTCGACGGCTTTTTCGATTTGCGCGTCGCGGCCCGCGAGGAAGTCGGCGGGCGTATTATCGACGTAAACGTCGGGAGGCACGCCGTAGTTTTCGAGGTTCT
The DNA here is from genome assembly GCA_050747305.1 of Candidatus Acidiferrales bacterium. Lineage (GTDB taxonomy): Bacteria > Acidobacteriota > Terriglobia > Acidiferrales > UBA7541 > JBOGNS01. The sequence continues at coordinate 2,302 of JBOGNS010000477.1, forward strand.
GCCCGGTGATGCTCCACAGCCCCGAACCCGGAGTCCGGATCGCGGAGCCGTCCATCAGCCGGTAGGAGCCGGTGCCGATCACGGCGCCGTAGGTGGTCACGCCGACGGTCTTGCCCAGCTTGAGCGCGCGGAAGCCGTCGGGGAAAACTTCAGCGTCGGAGGTGGAGCGCTCGTTCTGCATCACCACCATCGGCCCGAAGAAGCCGCGCACGGGACGCGTGGTGTAAATGGAATTGCGCCCCCGCGTGTACTGATACTGCCCCTGCCGCAGAATTTGCAGCAATTCCTGATCGATATTACCGCCGGGGTTAAAGCGCTGGTCGATGATCAACGCTTTCTTGCCATGATTGTCGGCCAGGTCGCGTTCGAATTGCCGCAACGACGGCTGGTTCATGCTGCGGATGTGCAAGTACCCGACTTCGCCGCCGGAAAGTTTTTCCACCAACACGCGCCGTTCCTCCACCCATTTGCGATACTGCAGCGTGCCGTAGCCGCCGCCCGTCACCGGCGTGATGCGAATGGTCCACGCGCCTTCCAGCGCGGGCTTGCTATTGACCGTAAACTCCACTTTGCGCGCCGGCGCAAGATTGTAGTGCTTCCAGTAATTTTCGCCGGAGTGGAGTGTTTCGCCGTTGACCTTCAAGATGAAGTTCCCAGCGGAGAGATTGGTGTAGTCGTTGTCTGCCGGGCCGTTCTTGTAAACGTGGGTTACCTTGTAAAAGCCCGAAGCATCCGGCTCGATTTCGAAGCCGGGATGGCGCGTTTGTACCTCATCTTCGTCCGGCCCGCCCTGACCTCCGCCGCTGATCCCTGTGTGCGACGCATTCAGCTCGCCGATCATCATGCGCACAATTTCCTGCATGTCTTCGCGGTCGCCGGCGTCGGCCAGCAGCGGCTCGTACAATGCACGCATCTTGTTCCAGTCTGCGCCGTGCATTGCGGCGTCGTAGAAGCGGTGCTTCATGATGCGCCAAGCTTCGTGGAACACCTGTTTGCGCTCTTCACTGTGATCCACTTCGACCTTCACGGTGAAATTGATCCGTCTCCGGCCGCCCGCGCCGCCAGCTCCGCCCGCGCCTGCGCCCTGCGCACCCGCTCCGCCGCCGCCTCCCCCGACGCCAGCCGACCAAATGCCGTCGCCGGACCGGAAGTACAGCGTGCGGCCGTCGCGCGAGTATTGCAGCGACTGTATCCCGAAGCCGCCAAAGCCGCCGCCGCCTCCGCCACCCCCGCCTCCACCGCCGGTGATTTCCGTCACGCGACGCATCTGCGAGCCGTTGGCCTGAATCGTGTAGAGCGAAACCACGGGGCGGCCCTCATCCTGTCCAAAGACGACGAACGCGTAGCTGCCGCTATCCGGCGCAGGCGCCGCGGTGGTGACGTTGTCCGAAAGCCGCGTGAGGCGCGTGACACGCCGCGAAAGCCCGTCCCAATCAATTTTCACCTCGACTTTGTCGCGTTCGCCGCCACCGGCGCCGGCGCGCTGCGGCCGCCGGCCGGCGCCATCGCGCTCTGCTGCCATGGCCTCTTCTTCGGTATCGATGTCGCGGCTGGTTGGGTCTTTATCATCCTTGGCCAGAGAAACGCTGTAGAGCGAATTGTTATTCGATCCGAGATTGCCGGAGCCGCCTGGGACAAAATCGCCGAGAAAGATCAGCTTTTTTCCGTCGGCTGTCCAGCGCGCGCCGCTGCTGGAGAAAATCTCGTCTTCCGTTACGCGACGCGCCTCGCCGCCCTCCGCCGGAGCGATGAACACGTGATTGCGAAAGCCGCCTGCGGGCCGGTTGAACGAAATCCATTTCCCATCGGGTGAGAATTGCGGGTTGGAAATGTTGCCCGCCTCACCCGATGCAATTACGCGCGAAGCGCCACCCTCGAGGTCCACGAGGTAGAGCTTCTTGTCCGAGGCGGCATAGGCGAGCGATTTGGAATCCGGCGCCCACGCGATGGCGCCCTTTTCCGTATCGGCATCGGAGAGCTTGCGCGCATTCTCGCCGTTGAGGTCCACAATCCAGACCTCGTCGCGGCCGGACTGGTCGCTGGTGAAGGCAATCCATTTGCCGTCGGGCGACCACATCGGATCGGTGTCGCGGGCATAGCTGCGCGTGAGGCGCGAAATATCGCCGCGGTCGGTGGCGATGGTGAATAGTTCGCCGTGGATGGAAATCACCGCGCGCCGCGTGGAGGGCGAAAGGTCGTAGCTGTCCGCCTCGTTCTCGTAGGTCACGAGCCGAAACGTGTTCTCCTTGCTGTCCGACGCGATATCAATCTTCACTTCGGTGCTGCGCCCGCTCGCGGTATCCAGTTTCCAGATGCCGAAGTTCTCCTCATAAACGATCACTTTGCCATCGGCGGAAATCGCCGGATAGAAAAGCGAGCCGCTGCGGTGTCGCGTGACTTGCGAGGGCTGCCCGCCGCCGGCCGCAATTTTCCAAATATTGTTCACCGACGACATCGCCTGATCGGAACCCGCTTTAGCCGTGGTGGCGCGGTCGGAGACGAAGAAGATTTCGCCATTGCCGTACATCGGCCACAGGTTGTTCGGCTTCTGCTCGTCGGGCAGATTCTCGTCGAGCAGCCGGCGAAACGTTTTGCCGTCGAGATCGGTCACCCACAAATCGGCCGCATAGCTGCCGCGATAGTGCTTGCGCCACCACGGCGCAGGATGCCGGTTAAACGCGAGTTTCTTGCCATCCGGAGAGTAGCTCGCCCACGTGCCCCAATCCGCCGGCAGCGGCTGCTCGAGCCCGCCTTCCAGACCGACTTCATAGAGGCTGGGAATGCCGGGATAAACGCGCCCGCGCGAGGAAGAAAAGAGCACGCGCCTGGAATCGTGCGACCATCCGGCCACCGTGTCGCCCGCGCTGTGATACGTGAGCTGCGTCGGCGTGCCGCCGCCGGCGGGCATCACAAACACATCATTGTTGCCGAAGCGATCCGAGGAGAAGGCAATCCACTTGCCATCCGGCGAAAAGCGCGGAAAGGTGTCGCGCGCATTGTGCACCGTGAGCCGCTGCGGCGCGCTGCCATCTTCGTTCACCACCCACAGATCGCCCAAATAGCTGAAGACGATTTTCCCGCCGTGGTAATGCGGGTGGCGCGCCAGCCGGATCGGCTTGGCGGCAACCTCCGCCGCGAAGGTAAAGACACACACCAAGAGCAGAGCGAAGCGAATCAGACGCACGGTATTCCTCCTGCCGAACGCAGTTGACTGGGCATCGGCTGAAAGTGGCGCAAACTTCCGCGGCCCGAAGCCGGGCCTGCACACCCCGTTTGCGATGGGAAAGACGCGGGCGAGCCTGGTGCGGTTTCCACGAAAAAACGGGGGCGCCTGGCGAAGGCGCCCCCATCGGTTGTGAGACAAAGTCGTGGGTTACCGGTTGCTGCCCGTGGCTGCCGCAGCCTGTTCCACCATCTTGCCGTCGGCGTCGTAGATTTCCACTGGGCCGTATTTTTCCATCACGGCCTTAATTTTTTCCACGTCGCCGACCGCGACGATTTGCAGCGTCTCGGGATTGAGGTACTTTTTCGCCACGCGCTGCACATCGGCTGCAGTGATGGCCATGATTTTCGCCGGGTAGGTGTCCCAGTAATCCTCCGGGAAGCCATAGATCTTGCGAATTATCGCTTGGTTGAGCGCGGTGGTCGGCTGCTCGAGACCGAGGGCAAACTGGGCCACGATCAGCCGCTTCTGCTCCTCTAGCTCCTGCGCGGGCACGGTTTCCTCGCGGATGCGCTTGATCTCGTAGAGGAATTCGGTCATCGCACCTTCGGTGACTTCCGTGCGCACCTGGCTCGACGCCTGCCACGGGCCGGGATACTTGACCGCCGTAAAGCTGCTATAGGCGCCGTAGGTGTAGCCCTTGGCTTCGCGCAGATTCTTGAACAAGCGCGAGGCCGAGCCGCTGCCCACGATCTGATCCATCACTTCCAGCGCGTAGTAGTCCGGGTCTGTGCGGTCGATGGAGAGGTTTGCGAGCGCCAAATCCGTCTGCGCAGAGCCGGGGCGATTCACCAGATAGATTTTCCTCGCTGAAGTCGGTTTGGGATCGGCCGGCAGTTTTTCTTCGAGAGTCGTGCGCTTCCATCCCTCCAGCCACTTTTCCAGTTTGGCGAAGGTTTCCATCGCATTCACGTCGCCCGCGATGCCCAGGATCGCGTTCTGCGGCACGTAGCGTTCCGCGTGCCACTTGGCCAGCATCGCAGGCGTGGTCGCGTCAATGGAGGCCTCGGTTGCGGTGCGCACCGAGGCAGGATGCGACCCGAACACGGCCTTGCTGATGCGTTCCGTGCGCAGGAACGCCGGAATCGCCCGCTGCTGCTTCAGTTGAACCTTGCTGCGCTGCTTCAGGCGCGCCAGTTCCTCCTCGGGAAACGTGGGATTCAGCAGCACGTCAAGCGCCAGACCGAACCACGCGTCGAAATTGTCGGAAAGCCCGTTGGCGCTGAACTGCGTGGCCGACGAACCCCAGTTGGAATTGGCGTTTACGGTGGCGCCGAGGTTGTCGATTTCTTCCGCAATTTGCTTGCTGCTACGCGTCTTCGTGCCTTCCCGAAGCATGGCGGCGGTGGCGGCGGCCAGTCCCGGACTCTCGGCCGGCTCGTAAATCGGCCCTGCGCCGCTGATGTTGAATGCCACCGAAAC
>JBOGNS010000478.1:0-3897 GCA_050747305.1 Candidatus Acidiferrales bacterium
TGCGGGAAGTGCTGCGTTGGGTGTACGCGCGCGAACACGCGGAAGAAGGTGCCGTCCATCGCCGCCGCGTACGGGATGCGCGAGTAGCCCAGCGTCAGCGCAAACAGCGACCCAAACGCAATCCACAGGATCATCCCCGTAGCCACGCTGGCCCAGAACGAGCCGGCGATGCGCTCGACAAATAAACTCACCACGTAGCGCGACTGCTGCGCCTCCTGCCACGGCACCACGCCGAGGATCGACGTCTGCATCAGCAAGTACAGCACGGCGATGCCGATAATCGAAATAAAAATCGCGCGCGGAATATTTTTCTCCGGGTCGCGAATCTCCCCGCCCAGATGGCACACGTTGTAGTAGCCCAGATAGGTGTAAATCGTTTTCACCGTGGCCGCGCCTAGCGCCGCCCAGAACGCCCACGTCATGTCCCACGCGCCTGCCGGGTACGTGAACGCCTTTTCTGGATCGAAATTCGCGATGCCGCCGACGATCAGCAGCACCAGCGTCGTCACCACGCCGATCCAGATCAGTACGGAAATTTTCCCGATGGTGGTGATCCGCCGGTACAGCAGAAACATCAGAAACACCAGCAGCCCGCCGCGCACCACCCGCTCCGTCACCGGATCGAGCGGCCAGTAATAGGTAAGATATTCGGTGAAGCCGATCGTCGCCGACGCCATCACCAGCGGCGCCTGAATCATCGTCTGCCAGATAAACAGGAACGACATCAGCCGCCCCCACCGCCCCGGCCCATACGCCTCCCGCAAAAAAACGTAGCTGCCCCCCGCCTGCGGCATGGCCGCGCCCAGCTCCGCCCAGATGAACCCGTCGATCAGCGCCAGCGCCGCGCCCGCCACCCACGCCGCCAAACTTTGCGGCCCGCCCATCTGCGCAATCACCAAGGCCACAGTCACGAACGGGCCAATTCCCACCATATCGATCATGTTGAGCGCGGTGGCTTGCGTGAGGCCGAGGCCGCGCTCGAGCTTGGCGTCGGTGGCGGCGGTGGTCGGCGTGGCGGGGCTGGGTGTGGTGGGTGTGGTCATGTGTGCGTGGCTGCGCCGTCGTGCGCAGAAAAGAAGCCCAAGAATAGCAGGAAACGCGAAACTCAGAACGCAGAAGTCAGAACGCAGAACTCAGAACTAACTCAGAACTAAATTGGAAGGCGAAAAGCGGCGCCAGCGCGTTGACTCCTGTTGATTTCGTCGCATTTGCACGCATTTGCGGGCTAAGCTAGCTGGCTTATTCGGCGACCCATTCGCCAGTCCGTGTTAAGGTTCTCGGTTGTCGGCTTGAAACGCTTTTGCCCGAGCGATGCCGTTTTCCATTTTCCATTTTCGAGTTTCGATTTATGACTAAGCTGGGTGTTGCCATTACCGCGGCGATTGTCACGATTCTGGTGGCGGAGTTTTTGCGTCATCGCAAACGCACGCTGCCGGCTTACGGCTGGGTGGCGCTGGCGGCGATGCTGGCGGCAGAGTGGCTGATGTTTCGCAAGGTGGAGCCGGTGGCCACCTACTTCACGCCGATTGCGTGGACCTGCTGGATTTTTCTCGCGGATGCGGCGGTGCGCGCGATCACCGGCAGTTCGCGATTAGCGCGCGGCCCCGACGCGGCGGGGCGCAGCCAAGAAGTATCGAGGCGCAGCCAAGAGGTATCGAGGCACGGCCCCGATGTGTCGGGGCACGGCGCGCGGGAGTTGGGCATGGTGGCGCTGCTTTCGATTCCGCTGTGGCTCATCTTCGAAGCGTACAACCTGCGGCTCGATAATTGGACCTATGTCGGCCTGCCGCAGAATTTCTTCGCGCGTTACCTGGGTTACGGCTGGGCGTTTGCCACGATTACGCCGGCGATTTTTGTTACTGCGGATCTGATCGAATCTTTCGGCTGGTTTGCCAAGCCCGCGAAGCCCAAGAAGTTCTCGCCCGCATCGCTGCGTTGGATGATCGTGGCTGGCGCGGTGATGCTGGCCGTGCCGCTGATCGCGCCGATGCCTGCGGCGGCGTATCTGTTCGTGCTGGTGTGGCTCGGTTTTATTTTTCTGCTCGATCCGGTGAATTATCGTTTGCGCTTGCCGTCGCTGATCGGCGATTTGGCCGAGGGGCGGCGGGGGCGCTTGTGCTCGCTGCTGCTTTCCGGCTGGGCGTGCGGCTGGCTGTGGGAATTCTGGAATTATTGGGCCGCGGCCCGGTGGCTCTACATTTTTCCCATGTTCCAGGACATGAAAATTTTCGAGATGCCCGTGCCGGGCTACTTCGGCTTTCCGCCCTTCGCGCTGGAATGCTTTACCATGTACGTCACGGCGCGCTGGCTGCTGCGAACGGGGCGGGCAACTTCTCCCCAGGCTGCACGATAACCGCAACGGTGGTTTCGTGACCGAAATTCGAAACTCGAAACTCGAAATTCGCTCGGTTTCCCGGTCGTGGCGGGCGTATGCCCGGCTCTCGGAGGTTCGAGCGCGGCCGAATTTCGATTTCCGAATTTCGATTTTCGTCTTTTTACTGGCGCTGAGTATTCCAGGAGCAACCAAAGCTCAATCGCTGAGTGTGCCGCCGGAGGCGACGGAAGGATTGCGGCTGCTTTACAGCGGGGAAACGGAGGCGGCGATCGCGCTGTTTCGCGAGATGCAGCGCGCGCAGCCGGAGCATCCGCTGGGGTACCTGCTGGAGGCGAATGCGGAGTGGTGGAAGATTTACTGCGCGGCGTGCGACATCAAATGGAACATGATTGACGGCTGGAGGAAGCCGAAGCGCGACGAGTGCGCGGACTTTCTCCGGCTGACGAAGAAAAGCATCGAGCTGGCGGAGCAGCAACTCGAGCGCAGCGAAACGGCGGCGATGCGTCTTTATGCCGGCATGGGTCATGCGCTGGAAGCGCGGCTGCAAGCGATGCGGGATGCAAAGCGCGCCACGGCGCGCGCGGGCGTGCGCGCACGCAAGCATCTGCTGCGCGCGGCGGAGCTGGACCCGCATCTGGCCGACGCGTTTGCCGGCATCGGCCTCTACAACTATTACGTGGATACGCTTTCGTGGGCCGTGAAGGTGCTGCGCTTCTTCATGGGCATTCCCGGCGGCGACAAGGAAGACGGCGTGCGGCAATTGGAAGTGGCGATGAATTCCGGCGTGCTCACGCGCGTCGAGGCGCGCTTCTATCTGGCGAAGAACCTGCGCAACCATGAGCAGAAGTATCAGCGCGCGATTGAATTGCTCGCGCCGCTGGTGGAGCAGTACCCGCGCAATGCGCTCTTTCACCTGCTGCTCGGCGACATGCACGCCAAGCTCGCGCATCGCGAGCAGGCCGCGCGCCACTTCCGCACCGCACTGGCTCTCGCCGCTGAGATGAGCGCCAGCGACGGAAACTCCGGCAGCCGTAATTCCGGCGGCGCCGGCTCCGCTAGCCACACCGCCTGTGCGGCGCGCATCCGGCAAATCGCGCAGCAAGCACTCGCCGCGCTGCCGAAGCGCGACGCCGCTGACGCGAAGCAGTAGGATCGCAAACCCGACGGAGGGCGCCGCAGGGCGGAGGCCAAGCGGACTCGGCCAGAAGGCAAAGAAACAGCCCCCACAGTGGAAGGTCCGAATTCTCCGATTCCAAACGCACCGGATGAGGAGGAGCCTACCAAAGGCTTCTTTTTCTAATAACCTCACTTGCGAACGCCGGAGATCATTAAGCCCACCTCCTCCGAACGAATTAAGGAATTCTCGCCCGCCCGACCTCGTTCAGTGGGAACAAGGTTGACTTGGCCGCCCGTATCCGCCTTCCCGAACGATCTCGCGCTTTCTGCCACCAAGTGCGAGACCCTATTATGTTTCACTGAAGCGGCCCACCAATTCATTAAATTTTTGATCCACCAATCTGCAATCTTGGATCTTTACGCCCTGCTCGTCCCGAAACGTTCGG
>JBOGNS010000479.1:0-4747 GCA_050747305.1 Candidatus Acidiferrales bacterium
AGCATGAAATCAAGCACAGTGATCCACCCATGTTTCAGGAGGCCGGGCAGTGCTGGCTGAACATGAACGCGGCGCTGGGTAATCCCGGCGTGCTGGGCGCGGGCAGGATCGCTGCCGATGTAGCGTCGTTCGCGAAGGAGGCGGGAGAGGTCCGCAGCTACCTTGCAGCGAACTTTGGCGACGCTTTTCGCGCGCCGGCGCGTGGCTGGTTGCAGCCGCTTCCGCTGCACAGCGCGACATTTAACCCGGGCGCGGCCATCCCGCCGCGGCTGCCTCCCGGCGCGGAAATCAATAAACAATTGCCGCGCCCGCGGCAAATCCTCAACATGACCGCGCGCGGCGTGAACGAGAGCGAAACCACGCTGATCGCGCTGGGCGATATGGCCTTCGATAGCCCATACATTTTCGGCGAGCCGGCGCGCTCACTCGGCATCTCCTGCAACACCTGCCACAACAAAAGCATCACCAACCCGCAATTCTTCGTGCCCGGGCTTTCTACCGTGCCGGGCACGGTGGACGTGAGCAGCAGCTTCTTCGCGCCGCACGCCAATAACGGGCACTTCGACGCGCTGGATATTCCCGACCTGCGCGGCATTCGCTTCACTGCGCCCTATGGCCGCAACGGCCGTACCGGCTCGCTGCGCGAGTTCGTGCGCAACGTCATCGTCCACGAATTTGGCGGGCCGGAGCCGGATCCGTTGATGCTCGACGGAATGATCGCCTACATGAACGAGTTTGATTTTCTCCCCAACCCGAAGCTGAACGCCGATGGCTCGCTAAGCGCCAGCGCCACCGCCGAGGAGAAGCGCGGCGCGAAGCTGTTTCGCGCGCCGTTCGCGGGCATGAACGGAATGAGTTGTGCGACTTGCCACGTCCCGTCCGCCAATTTCACCGACGGCAAGCGCCATAACATCGGCTCGGTGAAGGGAAGCGGCGCCTACTCGCGCGACGGCGCCTTGGATACGCCTACACTGCTGAGCGCGCGCTGGACGCCGCCGTATTTCCACGATGGCAGCCAGCCGTCGCTGCGTTCCGCCGTCGAATGGTTCAACCAGCAGTTCAAGTTGGGGCTGACGAAGCCGCAGGTGGATGATCTGACCGCGTACGTCGAGGCGGTCGGCGACGGCGAAGAAGCCTACGAAGATACCGTGCACACGCTGGAGGCGGAGATGGAGGAGTTCAGCTTCTTCCTCTCCACCTATGAATACCTGAAGCAGACCGGCAAACAGGAATTGATTGGCACTACGCTGGAAACCATTGCGCTGGAAATTCGCGCGCACAAATGGGACGTGCAGGATCAGCAGCAGCTCCCAATTCTGGAGGGCCTTGCAGAGCTGATGGATGAAGCCTATCGCGCGAACCAGCGCGGTGATTCTGCGGCCGTGGATGCCAAGGTGGCGGAATACCGGCGAACTTACGAAGCGAACAAAGAAAATCTGAAGTGAAGGGAAAGTGAAAAAGTGAAAAGTGTAAGAGTGAAAGGGCCACGCGAACCCAAGCTGGCAGCGCTTATCGCTGCCTTCGCAGTCGCAATTGCAATTGCCGTTGCGGCGCCTCCCCACACAGCAAACGCACAGGCGAAAGGAGCCGCAAAAGAGCTGCGCGTGGTGTTCATCGCTTACGAGAATCCCGACCAGTTGCTCGAGGACGTGCGGCCGGTGGTGGCGTATCTGGAGCAGCAGCTTGGCCGTAAGGTGCGACCGTTCGTGGCCACCGATTACGCCGGCGTGGTGGAGGCGCTGCGCAACCAGACCGCGGATATGGGCTTCATGGGCCCACTGCAGTATCTGCTGGCGCACGAACAGGCCGGGGCCGTGGCGATTCTGGGCGAGGTGTACAACGGCCAGCCGCACTACACGGCGCGCATCTTCGTGCGCAAGGACAGTGGGATTAGCAAGCTTGAGGACTTGCGTGGCAAGACCATCGCCTTCGTCGATCCACTCTCATCGTCTGGATACATGTATCCCCTGGAAACCTTTCGCCAGGCCGGGCTGATTGCCAATCGCGAGGCAGCGGATCAGTTTTTCCGGAAAACGTACTTCGCGGGCGGCGACGAGCAAGCCCTTCGCGCCGTGCTCAACAAATTCGTGCATGCGGCGGGCATCGGCCAGTACTCGTATAACTTGCTGCGCCCGGAAGAGCGCGACCAGATTACGTTCATCGCAGAATCGCCAAAGATTCCCTCGCATTGCGTGGTCGTGCGCAAGGGGTTGGAAGCGGCCAGCGTCTCAGCGATTCAGGAGTCGCTGCTGGCCTTGAACTCCGGGCCGAATCGCGGGCTGCTGAAATATCTCTACAACGTGGATGGATACGTAAAAGTGACGCCGGAAACCTTTGCCGAAGCCGAGCGCATCGCGCGCGAGTACGGTTTCTTGCGAAGCGCAACGGCGGACCAACGGCGATGAACGCCTGGTCTGTCACCTGTAAATGACTGCGGTGATCCAACTCGAGAAGGTGCATGTGCTTTACGGCAGCACACTGGCGCTCGACGTGGAGCGCATCGCGGTGCGGCCGGCCGAGCGCGTGTTTGTCCTGGGCGCGAGCGGATCGGGCAAGACCACCCTGGCGCGGCTGATCAAGGGCCGGCTGCGGCCGTCAACCGGCACGGTGCGTGTGCTGGGCAGCGATCCCGCGAACCGGCAGCACGATAGGAGCGCAGTGCAGCGGCGCGTGGCGATGATTGATCAGGAGTTTTTCCTGGTGCCGCGCTCGAGTGTCGTGCGGAACCTGTTGCACGGCGGGTTGGCGCGGGTTTCGCAGTGGTCCAGCCTGCTTGGATGGTTTCCTGCGGCGGAATGGGAGAAGGCCGAAGCAATTCTGCGCGAGGTCGGGCTGGATGGCCTCGGCGCGCGCCGCGTCGAAACGCTGAGCGGCGGGCAGCGGCAGCGCGCGGCCATCGCCCGAGCGTTGATGCAGGATGCCGAAATTATCCTGGCCGATGAACCGGTCTCGAATCTCGATCCCGAGTTGGCCGAAGATGCGCTGGAGTTGCTGGTGGATTGCGTGGCGCGGCGCGGCGTCACGCTGGTCGTGAACATCCACCAGCCGGAGCTGGCGCGCCGGTTCGCCACGCGACTGATCGGGCTGGCAGCAGGAAAGGTGATGTACGACGGCGCGCCGGAAGCGTTCACGCCGGAGAAAGCCGCTTTGCTTTACCGTCGCGAGGAACGAGCCGCTGCTCCGGCCCGTAAAGTGTTGTCCATTGGCGACGCGGGGAGGCCCGCGTGAGCGCGCTGCGTGAACAGTGGATGCGCGGCCTGTGGTCGCGGCTGGCAGGCTTCGCGGCTCTGGGTTTGCTGATTGGCTGGGCCATGCGCTGGTCGGAATTCGACCTGGGCGCACTGGCGGCTTCCGGGCCGCGCTTCGCGGAGTTTTTCACGCGGCTGGCAACGCCGAATTGGGACGTGACCACGCTGGTGCTGCGCTCGACGGTGGAAACGCTGATGATTGCGGTGGCGGGTACAGCGCTGGCGGTGGCGATTTCGCTGCCATTGGGTTTTCTCGCGGCTTCCAACGTGGCGCCCGCATGGGTTTCGCACCCCGCGAAATTGTTTCTCGGATTGGTGCGCTCGATTCCGCTAATTGTCGTCGCGATTGTTTTTGTGGTGGCGGTGGGCCTGGGGCCTTTTCCCGGGGCGCTGGCGATTGCCTTTCACTCCGTGGGAATGTTGGGGAAGTTCTACGCCGAAGAGTTCGAGACCGCGGATGCCGGCATCATCGCTGCGGTGGCCGGCGCCGGCGCCACGCGGCTGCAAACTTTGCGCTTCGGTTTGTTGCCGCAATCGATGCCGCAAGTGCTGTCGTTCACCATTTACCGGCTGGAGATGAACTTCCGCGACGCCACCGTGCTGGGTCTGGTCGGCGCGGGCGGCATCGGTTATTACATCCATCTCTACGTGCGCGGTTTTCAGTACGACAAAGTGGGCGTGCTGCTGCTGGTGATCATCGCAGTGGTCACGCTGCTCGACCAACTCACCTACTGGACACGCCGCTGGCTCCGCTAGCGCGCATTCCTCAAACCCCGCATAATACTGAACTCAGCAAGAGGCCTGTGGTTTGCCGAAGGAGCCGGAATGAAGCGCTACGCGACATTGCTTCTGATCCTTTCACTTGTGGCCGTGCTTGCGCCGGCGGGCGCCGCGCCGCAATCGTCGGAATCACTGCCCACTGCGGATCAAGTGCTCGACAGGTATGTGATCGCGCTGGGAGGCAAAGCCGCTTTGCAAAAACTGAACAGCCGCGTGGCGAAAGGCACGATCGAGTTGCCGGAGCAGTTGGCTACCGGCACGGTGCTGATCCAGTCCAAAGCGCCGAACTCCGGACGATACACCATCGACATCGCGGACTTCGGCAAAGTGGAGCAGAGCTTCGACGGCGCCGCGGGGTGGGCAGATAATCCACAAACCGGGTTGCGCGATATGACCGCAGAGGAGATCGAATACGTGCGCATCTCATCCGACTTCCATGCGCCGCTCAACATGCGCCAGACGTATTCCGGGCTGGCTGTGAAGGCGAAAGAAACACTCAGCGGCGGTCAAGCCTACGTGCTGGAAGGCAAGCAGCGCGACGGGCGGGTGCGCGTGATGTATTTCGACGCGGCCACTGGGCTGCTGGTGCGCTACGTCGTCGAGCGAGGCACTCCCGAAGGCCCGCTGAAGGTCGATAACTATCTCGAGGACTATCGCCAAGTCGACGGAATTCAGTTCCCGCACACGCAGCGGCAGATCAATCCGGCCTTCACCAGCAT
>JBOGNS010000480.1:0-4025 GCA_050747305.1 Candidatus Acidiferrales bacterium
CCGGCGACGATGTAGCCGTACTTTTCCGCCGCATCCTTCAGCAACTCCACCGGCACGGCGCCGCGTGCTGCCGGGTCCAGCGCGAAAATCACCGGCCAAGCGCGCTCCGGCGTGAAGTACGACGGCACGTAAAGCGCATACGTCTGTTCGGGTTTCGCTATGCACTCGACGCGGGGCGCGAGCACGCCCGGCGTTATCGCTGCGGATGAAGGTTGCGGAGATTGCGCGGCCAGCGTCGAACTCAGGCTGAAACAAGCCAGCAGGAGCACCCCGGCGCATAGACAGGTTTGCGCCGTGGCACGGTGATGGACACTACGGCCTGATTTCCGTACGGCAAACACACCAATTCCCCGCCACGATGATACCAGCGTGCGGCAAGCCGCGGCGGGGTGAAATTATGGCTAGCGCGGCGGAGTGGCAGGCTGTGGCGGATCCAATGGGATAAACGTGCCGTCGTCAATTTTGCCGTCGCGCACGCGATAGAGCGTGACGCCGGAAGGAACCGTAATCCCCGGCAATTGCGCCGGGCCCACGACCGCGCTGGCCTGATGGAAGCGCACAACGCCGTTGGCTGTCGGATACGCAAGCGACTCGCGCGCGTGCATGTGCCCGCCCAGCGCAATCTCCAGTCGAAACGGGCGCAGCAGCGCCAGCAACTCCTCGGTGTTCGATACCAGGTGGCGATACTGCATCCTGCCATTCACGCGGATCAGGGTCGGCGCGGGCTCTTCATCCCGGTAACCGTAAATGCCATCCGTGGCGCTGGCTAGCGGAATGTGATTGAAGGTCACCACCGTCGCGCCCAGCGCCAGCGTTGCCAACTCTTTCTTCAGCCATTCCAACTGCGCCGCGTCGATGTGGCCGTAATACCAGAGGTCGGCAATGTCGGCCGTGTCCAGCCCGATAAAGCGCACACCGCCCCACGTAAACGAATAATAGTTGGGGCCGAGATAGTGGCGATACATCTGCTTGCCGTACAGCGGATGCTCTTTGCTCACGCCGGAAAGTTGACGCTCGATGCCGAAGATTTCGTGGTTGCCGGGCACGGTCCACACCGGTACCGAAAAGCGCGCGATTTCTGCCATGAACATTTCGTAGTAGCTCCGCGCCTCGGCCTCCGGCACGCGCAGTGCGTCGCGCACCAGGTCGCCGGTGATCAGCACAAAGGCAGGCCGCTCGCGCTCCACGATTTCGCGCAAGCGCCGGATGCGCGGCAGGCTGCTGGCCTGCAAATGCGTATCCGAAGCATGAATGAACGTAAACTCGCTCGTTTTTGGCCGCGTGCGCAGCGCAAAGTCCACCGGCGCGGCGCCGCTTGTGCTGGCATGATCGATCGCGCGCCAAAAGCTGCCGCTCGGTGTCCAGCCCTCCGGCACGCTGACGAAGATCACACTCGCGGCCGGCGCGACCTCGATCTGGTAGCTTCCGTCCTCGCCGGTCAGCACCACGTTGGCCTGATCCGACACGCCGACTCGCGCAATTCCCTTCTCTCCTTCATCCCTGCGTCCATTCCCGTTCGCATCCTCGTACACACTGCCCCGTACAACACGTTCTGCTTGCTGCGCGCGGCTATTCGCTGCCGGGAAAAGCAGGCTCGCAAACACGACGACAGCAAAGGCAGCAAGCCGGCTGGGTGTTGTGCGGAGTGGCCGTGGTTTGGGGATCATGCGAACCTCCATTGGCTCGGAGGCAGCGATTCTAGCAAGTTGCATAGCCATTTTCCGAGTGGCGCATTACAATCCACCAACCATGGACGCGCAGACGCTGCGTCAAGCGGTCACTGACGCCATCGCCTCTTGGGAGCCGCGGCGCATCCTCTACAACGCGATGCTGGCGATGATTATGCTGGCATACTTCGCGATTTATTATCCGGCCTCCAGGTCGGCGCTGACGGTAGATTACGTGGCCTATTGCGCCGCATACGTGCCCGATATTTTTGCGCAAGCGTCCGGCTATCAAGTGCTGTGGCGGCGTTGCCGATGGATGGTATTTGCCGTCGGTCTGCTGTTTGCCGCGGCCATCACGCGCTTCTTCGCCCTCGCCCTGTTCCATCCCCCGACCCGAATTCCTTGAACCGCAGCGGTTTGCGACGCTGTAAGTTATAAGTTACAATCGAAACCGTGATCGAGATTCGGCATTATGTCAGCCGTGCAGGAAAAGACGTGTTCGATGACTGGTTGTCGCAACTCCCTGATGCTCGCGCGCAGGCGAAGATCGCAAGCCGGATCAACCGGCTCGCGGTGGGGAATTTTGGCGACTGCAAAGCACTGCGCCACGGTTTGAGCGAATTGCGAATTGATTGGGGACCCGGCTACCGGGTCTATTACGCGATGATCGGAAGAGTTTGCGTGTTGCTACTCTGCGGCGGCGACAAAACGAGGCAGTCGTCCGACATTGACCGGGCACTCGAATACCTCAAGGACTACAAAGAAAGGACCGCACATCATGAAACGTAAAGCCAGTGTCTCCCACGACGAGGCGATCGTTCGCCGCCTCCGCAAAGACCCGAACTTTGCCGCAGAATATCTCAAAGCCGCACTCGAAGACGAATACGAACCCCGCGTACTGCTCATTACTCTCCGCCACCTTGCGCAAGCGCAAGGCATTGCCAAAGTCGCAAAGGCAGCCGGCATCGAACGCGAGAGCCTCTATCGAGCGTTGTCCGCTCACGGCAATCCTCGCCTCTCCACCTTAGTGGCCGTCACCAAAGCAATCGGTTTGAAACTTACAGTCGAAGCTGCGTGATCAAATGCAAGCGACACAAGTGGCGCGCCCGTCATGGCGCGATGTAATGGTGGACGGGGAGGATGACCGGCTCTCCGAACTCGAACCCGCATTTTCGCATCGTAAGCTTAAATACAGGCGCAAATGCGTCGTAGGCTTCACGGGATGTCCAAATGCTGACGGTAAAGAATGAATCGCCCTCCCCGACCCCTGCGTGAAACAGCAGGTCGGGCGGCACCGCCACCGGCGGACTCCCGCTCCCGCTCCAACTGGCCTTGTATTGCTCCGCCGTCATCGCGGGTGGCCTGTAAATGACAGCAATCGCCATATGAACTCCTATTTTGCCCGGATACGGAACCATCTTACGGAGGTCCGCTCGTTTCAAGTTTGAGCCTATAGCAACCAGTAGTCTCATTCTTGAGATGACTCCGCAAATTGTTTGCTCTCTTTATCCGGAAAGCGCTCAAGCGCCAGCTTGTATATCGGATCCTGTTGGCCCCAGTCGTGCAAACGCCAACTGATTTTGGTGATGCCGGGCGGCGACAGCCTTTGATGCTTGTGGGAAATCCCGCGACCAGGTCGCCACCTGGTCCCACGTCCTCCAAGCGTGCAGCAATAGGTCCACCAAAGATAATTGTCCGGCAGCCTTGTTCTTGCCGCCGAGGAGCGAAACCCCTCTCATGGTGGGGTGGCCCCCCTGTTCACAATGGTCCCTGTAGTCCTTATCCAGGAACCGACCCTTCGAAGTTTTCCTGAGTTGAACTGGGCTGAAATCCCTCATTCGTTCCTCATGCGAACTCTTCAACCAGTCCATGGCGCTCCGATGCTTTTCCTTGATCGCCCATGTTAGATACTCGATCTCAACAACCTGTCGAAGAAGCGCACAACCAGCGTATTGTTCGCCATCCGATAACAATCTCGCGGCTGCTCGCAACAGTTCACCAGCCATCTGGAGCAGAAAACCGACCGCATCGGCGGCATCCCATGTGTTTGCATTCACTGCGGGCCCCGATATCTCATTTCCAACTGCAATGAAGTCGAGGGCCGTCGAAGCTGCGGTCTTGTCCCGAAGACGCCATAATTGTCGGCCGCCTATGCCGGCCCTCAATCGCTCTGCCCATTCGTGTTCGTCCATCCGCGGAAGGATATCAGGAGAATGACCAGTTTGCTTAGGCTAGCAATGATTCGACGAGGGTCGCCTAGATGTCTGGCGTGACAAGAAAGCAGTGGCGCGCCCTGAGGGATTCGAACCCCCGGCCTTCTGGTTCGTAGCCAGACGCTCTATCCAGCTGAGCTAAGGG
>JBOGNS010000481.1:0-5174 GCA_050747305.1 Candidatus Acidiferrales bacterium
GGACTTCCCAAGTGTCCATGTCGTCCATTCTTGTCTATATGTACATAACACTTGACAATTCGGCGCCTATGGTTTACAAAGCCTCCGTCAGTCTCGCTTCGGAAGTCGAATCATGGAGGCCAAAATGACAGCAGCAGCGCAAGCCCAGGGCCCCGGCAAAGCCGTCTACTGGTCGGCGGCCCTCTTTTTTGTAGCCTACATCGCCGCGCTGGCCATGGCCGAATCCCCGCAGTTGCCGAAGCTCGTGCGCATTCTGGTTTCGCTCACGCCGGTTCCCGCCTTCGTATGGTTCTTGGCCGCGCAGAATCGCATCGTGCGCGCCGGACTGGACGAACTCGAGCAGCGCATTCAACTCGAAGCGCTGTCGATTGCGTTCCCCTGCTCAATGGCGCTGATTATGATGCTGGGCCTGCTCCAGCGCGTCATTCAACTCAATCCCAACGACTGGAGCTACCGGCATGTGTGGCCAATGATGGTCATGCTCTACATCCTGGGCGTGGTGATTGCTCGCCGCCGATACCAGTAAGAAACGCGAGGCAACCGACTATGATTCGCACCGTTGAATGCGCATCGCCCGGGAAGACGATACCCTGGGCTGCCCGTCCATCCGTTGTCGCTCTGGCTTGGGTGGTGTGCACAATTCTCGCCAATTACCTCCTCGGCGAGTTCGATTTCGGCTGGGCGATGCGGCTGGCGCTGGCGCTTCTACCTCTGGCAGGCTTCCTTTATTTGGTGTGGGCGCATGTGGTTTGGTACACGCGCTCCGACGAATTGCAGCAACGCATTCAGCTCACTATCTGGGCGCATGCCCTGGTCACCAGCGTGATGGGCGCCATCGGCCTCTACTATTTTCAGAAGGCTGGATTTTTCCCCGCCACAGCCTATCCCACGCTGGACTATTTCGGAGACGTGCTCCCCTTCGCGATTATCATCGGCTACCTGCTCGGCTATTGGCGGGCCGCGAAGCGATACGCGTGAACAGCGATGAAGAACCGGCTTCGAGTATTGCGTGCGGAGCACAAATGGTCCCAGGCCGAGCTGGCCGAGCGGCTCGGCGTCTCGCGCCAGACCGTCAACGCCGTGGAAACCGAGAAGTACGATCCCAGCCTGCCCCTAGCCTTCAAGCTGGCCGAGCTTTTCGGCATGCGCATCGAAGAAATTTTTCAGCCCAATGGCAGCCTCAGCGGCGCGTCAAACCAACAAGAATGACGCTTCGCTTGGCATCGCGAGCCGTCGGTTCCGCAGAGATTTGGGGTTGCGCGTTGGCACGCCGAGTGATAGTTCTGCCATCCGCGTGCGTATTACAACCGAGGGCGGTGGCTGCCGGGCTTCATGGAGAACTGTCAATTTAATGCGAGGGTGTGCCTGTGATTGAAGCGCAAGGCCTGGTCAAAATCTTTCGCGATAAAAAGCGCGGCGAGATCCGCGCCGTGGACAACGTCAGCTTCCGCTGCCAGCCGGGGTTGATTTACGGGCTGCTGGGGGCCAACGGCGCCGGCAAGACCACCACCTTGCGCATGCTCGCCACCATCCTCAAGCCGACAGCGGGCACCGCCAAGGTGGCGGGGCAGGACATCGTCTCCGCCCCCAACAAAGTACGCCAGGAAGTAGGCTTCCTTTCCACCGCCACCGCGCTCTACGGCCGCCTCACCGCCAAAGAAATGGTGGAATACTTCGGCCGGCTGCACGGCATGGACGAAGCGTCGCTCCAGAAACGCATCGAAGAAATCTTCGCGCGCCTGGACATGAACGAGTTTCGCGACCGCCGCTGCGACAAGCTCTCCACCGGCCAAAAGCAAAAAGTGTCCATCGCGCGCACGCTGGTGCACGACCCGCAGGTCATGATCTTCGACGAGCCTACCAACGGCCTGGACGTAATGACCGCGCGCGTCATCGTCGGCTTCATCCGCGAATGCCGCCAGCGCGGCAAGACCGTCATCTTTTCCAGCCACGTGATGAGCGAAGTGGAAAAGCTCTGCGACCAGATCGGCATCATCCACAACGGCAAGCTGCTCACCGAGGGCACGCTGGCCGATCTCAAGCAGCGTCACAGCCTCAATGATCTGGAAGACATCTTCGTCAAAATGGTGGGAGACGGGAAATGAACACCCGCCAGATCGCCGTGGTGTTTCGCAAAGAGCTCACCGACACGCTGCGCGACCGCCGCACCCTGATTAATTCCGTGTTGATTCCCATCCTGGTCACGCCGCTGATTTTTATCGGTATTGCGTTAATCGCAGTTTTGGTAGTGCGCAGCGCCGTGCGCGCCAATCCGGCCGTGATGATCCTCGGCGAGGAAAATGCCCCCGAGCTGGCCCAGCGCCTGCGCAAGAACGAGCGCATCCGCATCGTCGCTCCCGGCGACGATTACGCCCAGCGCATCAACGACCGCAAGCTGCGCGCCGCCGTCGAATTCCCGCCGGACTTCGAACGCAACCTGCGCGAGCAGCCCAGCCAGTCGCAAACCGTCAAGCTCTACTGGTTCGAAGGCGAAGTGCGCTCGCGCGACAGCATGCGCCGCGTCGAGCGGGAGATCGACGCCTACGCAAAGGACGTAGTGAAGGAACGTCTCGAGGGACGCAAGCTCTCCGCCTCCCTGCTCGAGCCTTTTAAGTTCGAGCAGCAGAACGTCGCGCCCGCCGAAAAAGTCACCGGCAACATCCTCGGCTTCATCCTGCCGTATTTCGTCATCATCCTCTGTCTCACCGGCGCCATGCACCCCGCGATGGACCTCACCGCCGGCGAAAAAGAGCGCGGCACTATGGAAACCATCATCGCCAGCCCGGTCAACCGCCTGGAACTGGTGATCGGCAAGTTCCTGCTCGTGCTGGTGGTCTCCGCCGTCACCACGATTCTGGCCATCGCCACCTTTGTGCTCAGCGCGCTGGGCGCGGCGCGCTTGCTACCCCTGTTTGACTTGAATTTTGTCATCGACGTCAGCGGCAAAGCCGCCGCCGCCGTCTTTTTCCTGGTGCTGCCGCTGGCGGTGTTGTTTGCCGCCGCGCTGATGGCCATTTCGCTCTTCGCGCGCAATTTCCGCGAGGCGCAGACCTACATCGGCCCGCTGATGTTCGTGGTGATCCTGCCGGCGATGGGCTCCTTCATCCCCGGCGTGCAGCTCGACACGCGCTTCGCGCTGGTACCGATCCTCAACATCAGCCTGGCCGCGAAAGAAGTTTTTGGCGGCACGTACCAATGGCCGCTTCTCAGCCTGATTTTTCTTTCCACCTGCGTCTACGCGGCCGCGGCCTTGTATTATGCCGTGCGCCAGTTTCACCGCGAAGACGTGCTGTTCCGTTCCTGAGGAGCGTATCCATGCGGGCATCCAACGTCGGCATCATCTACCGCAAAGAACTGAAAGACATGCTGCGTGACCGCAAAACGCTGGTCAGCATGTTCCTGTTCCCGCTCATCCTGTTTCCGCTGATGACCGTCGGCTTCAACCGCTTCGAGCAGCGCATGCGCGCGAAAGTCCGCGCCGAGAAGCCCTCCGTTGCCCTGCTGGGCGCGCAACACGCCCCTGGCTTTGCCGCCGAGCTTCGCGCCGGCGATGCTCTGGAAATCGTTCCCGCTCCCGGCGACTACAAGGAGCAAATCTCCAACCGCAAGCTGCGCGCCGCCCTCGAGTTCCCCGCAGGCTTCGAGCAATCCGTGCAAGCCGGCGGCGACCCGCCCCTGGTCAAAATTTATTACTACCAGACGGAATCCCGCTCCGAAGCCGCGGCGGAAAAACTCGACGAGTTGCTCGGCAAATACCGGCAGAAAGTGCTCGACGCGCGCCTTTCCCGCCACGGCCTTTCCGCCGGCATGATCAAGCCCATCGAAGTGAAAGCGCAAAACGTGGCCGCCGAGGAAAAAGTGGCAGGAAGCCGCTTCGGCGCCATCCTTCCCTACTTCATCATCTTTTTGTGTTTCATGGGCGCCATGGGCCCCGCGATCGATCTCTCCGCCGGAGAAAAAGAGCGCGGCACCATCGAGACCATTCTCGCCAGCGCGGTGGGCCGCGACGATTTGGTGATGGGCAAGTTCCTTCTGGTGCTTACGATTTCCATGGTCACTGCGGTGATGTCGCTGCTTTCCTACACCTTGACGCTGCGTTTTTCCGCCGAAGCCATGAAGGAGGCCACGCGCGGCTACACCTACACCATCGGCTTCTCCTCGCTGGCCGCCGTCTTCTTCATCGTGCTGCCCATGGCCGTGCTTTTTTCCGCAACCCTGCTGGCCGTCGCGCTGCTCGCAAAAAGCTACAAAGAAGCCCAGGGCTACGTAAGCCCGCTGATGATCCTGATTATCCTGCCGGCCATGGGCGCGCTGATTCCCGGCGTGGATTTGAGTGTCGGGCTGGCGATGGTGCCGGTGCTCAACGTCAGCCTCGCCTCCCGCGAACTCTTCACCGGCAACTTCCCCATCGTGCCGCTGATCGTCACTTTCGTTTCCTCTTGCGCTTTCGCCGCCGTAGCCCTCTACGCCGCCTTCAAAATGTTCCAAACCGAGTCCGTCCTCTTCCGCACGTAGCACTCGAGAAAAGGAAAAACGCAGATGAACGCAGATAGGATCGCAGATAGGATCGATGTACACAGATGCTCGTTCAAACGTTAAACGTTCAACGTTGAACGCGCCATCTGCATACATCCAACCCCATCTGCGTTCATTCAACGCCTATCTGCGTTCATCTGCGTTTTTCTTCTTCTCCCCCGCGCCCCCCCGCGCCCTCCGCGGTGAAATGTTAGAATCTGCCTTCGCCAATGGCCGACGCCCCGTTGATCTCCGTTCGCGACCTCAGCAAGCAGTTCCGCACCTTTCGCCGCCGCGAAGGCGTGTGGGGCGCGGTGCAGGACTTGTTTGTGCGCGACTACCAAACCGTGAACGCGGTCGAGCGCATCACCTTCGATATTCAGCCCGGCGAGATGGTTGGCTACATCGGCCCCAATGGCGCGGGTAAATCCACCACCATCAAGATGCTCACCGGCATCCTCGTCCCCACCGGCGGTGAAGCCGTCTCCAACGGCTTCGTGCCCTACCGCCAGCGTCGCCAGTATGTGAAGACCATCGGCGTGGTCTTCGGCCAGCGCACGCAGCTCTGGTGGGACATCGCGGTGGTCGAATCCTTCAAGCTGCTGCGACAAATCTATGAAGTACCGCTGCCGGAGTTCGAGCAGCGCATGGAGCTCTTC
>JBOGNS010000482.1:0-11078 GCA_050747305.1 Candidatus Acidiferrales bacterium
GTTGTTCACGATCGACGCTGACGGCACGAGCTACGGAGGCGCTCGGTTATCAATGCTGCATCGCGACTTGCTGGAACGGATGGGCGCCCTGCCCGGCGTTCGCCTGGCCAGTGTTTCAAACTACAGCCCGATCAGCGGATATAGCCAAGGAAGAGGGATCTCCGTGCCGGGTTTCACTTCTCGATCCGACGGGGATCTTGAGATCCGTGTCAATTGGGTTGGGCCGAATTATTTCGAGGCGATGGGAATCGCGCAAATCGCAGGTCGGGGCTTTAGCGAGCGGGACGACGAGCGAGCCCCCAGAGTCGCCGTGATCAACGAAAGTATGGCTCGCTATTATTTCCCGAACGCAAGTCCGGTGGGGAAGCGCATCACGGTCAGCCGGCCACCGGAAGGTGGTGAATGCGAGATCATCGGCGTGGTCAGGGACGCGAGGTTCGAAAGTCTACGCAAGGAGAGCAACCGCATGGTCTATCTCTCGACTTTGCAAACTCCACCCTGGATACCACTGACATTTGCACTGCGTACGGCGGGCGACCCGGCCAATCTGATCGCCGCCGTGCGGCGTGAAGTTCGGGCCACCGGGAAAGACATTCCCATCACTAACGTCAAAACCTTGCGCGCACAAGTCGACGAATCGCTGGCGCAGGAGCGGTTGGTCACCACGCTCTCCAGCTTCTTCGGCTTGTTGGCGCTCCTGCTCTCCAGTATCGGCCTCTACGGCGTGATTTCATATTCGGTCAGCCGACGCACGCACGATGTCGGCATTCGTATGGCGCTCGGCGCCCGAGGCCTCGACGTGCTCAAACTGTTGTTGAAGGAAGGGATGGCATTGGTGCTGATCGGGGTGGCGACTGGCTTGACGGCTTCCTTTGCGTTGACGCGGCTAATTGAGAGCCTGCTGTTCGGCGTGAGCGCGGCCGATGCCGTGACCTTCGTCCTCGCCTCATCGTTACTGGTGGCGATTACGCTGCTGGCTTGTTATTTGCCGGCGCGGCGCGCGTGGATCCCATGGTCGCGCTGCGCCACGAATGAGGTGACTCATGGAAACGCTATGGCAGGACGTGAAGTACGGCGCGCGGATGCTGGCGAAATCGCCGGCGTTCACACTGGTGGCGATTGTGATGCTCGCGCTCGCCATCGGTGCCAACACTGCAATCTTCAGTGTCGTGTACTCGGTACTGTTGCGCACCTTCCCCTATAGCGAGCCGGATCGCATCGTGATGGTGTGGGAGCAGCGGCCGAAAGAAGGCGTGTTCGATAACAACGTGTCACCGGCGGACTACCTCGATTGGCGCGCGCAGAATCAAGTGTTCGACGCGATGGCCGCGTATCAGACTTCATCCATTTCCGGCAGGTGGCCAGTTCAGGTCAGCGGCGACATCATTAGCGCCGGCGAGCCGGAAAGGGTACCGACTGGAATCGGTACCGCCGACTTTTTCAGGGTACTGGGCGTGCAGCCGCAAATGGGTCGCCTGTTTCGCGAAGGCGACGACCAGGAAGGCAGTCACCGCGTCGTAGTCCTCAGCCACCGGCTGTGGCAGCGAAAATTCGGCGCCGATCCGTCCATCGTAGGACGGAAAGTGAATCTCAGCGGCGCCGACCATGAAGTGATCGGCATCCTCCCGGCGAGCTTCCGCTTTCCTTATCCGGCCGAGATGTGGTCGCCGTTCCTATTCCCGCCGAATTTCTCGCAAGTGCGCGCCGCGCACTTCCTCACGGTGTTCGCGCGGCTGAAGCAAGGCGTCACACTCGAGCAGGCCCAAGCTGCCATGGCCACGCTCTCCGCGCAGATCGAGCAGCAGAATCCCGGTGCGAATCAGGGCCACGCGGCCAACGTGGTGCCCCTGCGCGAGGAATTGACAGGCGACATCCAGCCGATGCTGCTGGTGCTGTTTGGCGCCGTAGGCTTTGTGGTGTTGATTGCCTGCGCCAACGTGGCCAATCTGCTGCTGGCGCGCGGCGCGGCGCGGCAGCGCGAAGTATCCATCCGCAGCGCGATGGGCGCGAGCCGCGGGAGATTAATCCGTCAACTGCTCGTGGAAAGCACATTGCTCTCGTTCACCGCCGCCGGCATTGGTGTGCTGCTGGCGTTGTGGTCCACCGACGCCATCAAGCTGCTGATCCCGCGCAACGTGGTCACGCTGGGGCTGGAAGACTTCAGCGTCAATGCGCCGGTGTTGTGGTTCACGCTTGCGCTTTCCATCGCCACCAGCCTGCTCTTTGGCTTGCTGCCCGCGATGCAGGCCACGCGCATGGACATCATCGAGAGCCTGAAGGCCGGAGGGCGCGCCGCGACGCACACCCGCGCGCGCAAGCACCTGCGTGGCGCGCTGGTGGTCGCGGAAATTGGATTGTCGCTGGTGCTGCTGGCCGGCGCGGGCCTCATGGTGCGCACGCTGATGGAGCTTTACGCGGTGCAGCCCGGCTTCCGCTCCGAGGGCGTGCTCACCGCAGGCATGGTAGTGCCGCGCAACCGCTACCGCGAAAACGCGCGCATTTTGCGATTCCAGCAGGAAATGCTGGCGCGCATCCGCGCCATTCCGGGCGTGCTTTCCGCCGGCGCGGTTTCGCATTTGCCGATGAGCGGACAGGACTCGCGCACCGGCATAGCGCCCGATGGCCGCGAGCGCCGCCCCGATGAGCCGCCGCGCCGCATGCACCACCGGCAGGTGTCAGTGGGCTACTTCGAAACCATGGGCATCCCGCTGAAGGAGGGCCGTCTGCTCAACGAGCGCGATACGCTTGAGTCCGCACCGGTGATGGTAATTAACGAAGCCGGCGCGCGCCGCTACTGGCCCGGCGAGAGTGCCGTAGGCCATTTCGTCATCGTGGGAGGGAACGAGGAGGTCAAGCGCGAAGTCGTCGGCGTGGTCGGTGATGTCAAGCACTGGGGCCTGGATCAGCCTGTCAATCCGGAGATGTACATCCCCATTACGCAGCAGCCCACGCCCTTCGTAACGCTGGTGATGGGCACGGCGGGCGAGCCGTTGAGCTTCGTGCCTGCGCTGCGCGAACAAGTGCGCGCGCTCGATGCCGACCTGCCGATTTCCGCGCCGCAAACCCTGGACGACGTGATCGCCGCGTCCGAGTCGCAGCGCAAGTTCTTCCTTACGCTGATGGCGGCGTTCGCCGGCTTGGCGCTGGTGCTGGCCGGGCTCGGCATCTACGCGGTGATGGCTTACAACGTGACCCAGCGCACGCACGAAATCGGCGTGCGCATGGCCCTCGGCGCGCAGACCCTGGATGTGCGCCGCCTGATCGTTGGCGAAGGCGCGCGGCTGGCAGTCGTGGGGATCACGCTCGGCGTAGCTGGCGCGCTCGGGCTCACGCACTTGCTGAAGAATTTGCTTTACGGCGTGACCGCCACCGATCCGCTGACCTTCGCGCTGGTTCCGCTGCTGCTCGCCACAGTGGCGCTCGCAGCATGCGCGATTCCCGCGCGCCGCGCCGCCAAAGTGGACCCAATGGTGGCCTTACGGCACGAATGAGATGAATTTGTGATTGGGTGATTTGTGATCGGGTGATCGAGAGATTGCGAACTAAGAAATGGGCCGTGGTCGAAAATCGCGAAATCACCATCACAAAAACGCTAAATCTTACGAGTCACGTCACAAGTCACGGAGAAGGTTGAGGCGAAACTGTAATGGACAGACTATGGCAGGACGTTAGATATGGCGCGCGTATGCTGGTGAAGTCGCCGGGCTTCACGCTGGTGGCCGTACTGACTCTTGCGCTCGGCCTCGGGGCCAACACCACGATCTTCACGCTGGTCAATGAAGCGCTGTTGCGCCCGCGGCCGGGCATCGGCCGCCCAGAGCAATTGGTGGACGTGGGCCGCACCCAAAACGGCAGCGGGTTCGACAACATGTCCTACCCCAATTACAAGGACTACCGCGACCGTAACCGCACGCTCGCGGGACTTGCTGGTTATGAGCTAGAGCCGTATGCCGTGAGCCTGAGCGAAGGCGAGTCGTCGGAGCGTGTGTACGCCGCGGTGGTCAGCGGAAACTATTTCTCCGTGCTTGAAGCGCAGGCGGCGGCTGGCCGCTTTTTCACCGCGCAGGAAGACCAGGAGGGCGGCCCGCTGGTGACGGTGCTCAGTCATGCGTTCTGGCAAAGGCGCTTTGGCGGCAACGCGGGCATTGTCGGCAGCGACCTGCGCATCAACGGCCAGCCGGTGCGCGTCGTAGGGGTGGCGTCGGCCGAATTTCGCGGCACATCGCCGCTGGCGCCGGAGGCATGGTTTCCCATGCGCATGCGTCCCGTTTTGCGGCCGGGGCAGACCGGCTTGCTGGAACGCCGCAGCGTCTTCATGCTGGCGATCGGGCGGCTGAAGCCGGGAGTCTCCATCGCGCAGGCCAGATCGGACCTGAGCATTATCGCGCGCGACCTGGAGCGGGAGTTTCCCGTAGAAAACCGGGGGAAGGGCGTCGCGGTGACGTCGTCGGGATTGTTCCCCGGGGACCTACGGCTGATTGTCGCCGGTTTCTTCGCTGTGTTGATGACGTTCGTAGGATTGGTGCTGCTGATTGGGTGCTTCGACGTGGCGGGGATGCTGCTGGTGCGCGCGCATCAGCGGCGGCGGGAGGTGGCCGTGCGCGTGGCCATCGGCGCCAGCCGAGGGCGCATCCTGCGGCAGATGCTGAGCGAAGGCCTGTTGCTGTTTGCGCTAGGCGGCATGGCGGGGTTGCTGACCGCGGTGTGGATGCGCGATCTGCTGCTGACGTTTGTGCCGGATCTGCCCATCCCGCTGCACGTTGAGCTGAACCTCGATTGGCGAGTACTCGGCTTCGGGCTGGCGCTGAGCCTGGTGAGCGGGTTGCTGGCATCCCTGGCGCCTGCGCTGCAAACGTCGCACACCGACCCCGTGGCGGTGCTCAAGGAAGAAACCACGGGCAGCCGGCGGCGCATGCGTCTGCGCAACACGCTGGTGCTGGGGCAAGTGGCCGTCACCGTAGTGCTGCTGGTGAGCGCGGGATTGTTTGTGCGCGCGCTGGAGCGGGCAGCGACGGTGGACCCGGGCATCGAGATCAAAGACCTCGGCGTGGTGGGGCTGGACTTTTCGCTCGCCGGCATGAAGCAAGCCGACGGGCTGGTCTTTGCCGACCAATTGCTGCAACGCACCGAGGCGCTGCCCGGCGTGCGCTCCGCAGCCCTGGCGTGGAGTGTGCCGCTCGATGGCAGCGGGCGCGCGCTCGGAGGGGTCGGCGCGCTGGGGTACCAGGGCCCCGAATCGGGCAATGGGACCGACGCGGATTGGAACATCGTCACGCCGGGTTACTTCGCAACAATGGGCATTTCGTTGCTGCGCGGCCGCGACTTCACCGCCGCAGATGCGCAAGGTCGCGGCGACGTGGCTATCGTGAATGAAACACTTGCCAGCCTCTTCTGGCCGGGACAGAACCCTGTCGGCCAGAAGCTGCTCAACCCGCACGACGAGGGAGTTCGCGAACTAGAAGTCATCGGCGTGGCGCGCAATCAGAAGTACCGCTCACTGGGCGATGAGCCGCGCAACTTCGTGTACGTCCCCCTGCGGCAGAACTACATGGGGAATCTCAACCTGGTGGTGCGCAGCGAGCCGGGCGCGGCGGTGTTTGCAGAGGCGCGCAAGCTGGTGCGCTCGATGAATCCCTATCTGCCGCTGTTGTACACGCAATCCATGGAGGAGCTGGCGGGCGTGGGTTTGCTGCCGCAACGAATGGCGGGCTGGGTGGCGAGTTCCCTCGGCGTGGTGGGGCTGCTGCTGGCCGCCACCGGACTGTACGGGGTCACGGCGTTTTCCACCACGCAGCGCACGCGCGAATTTGGGATTCGCATGGCGCTCGGTGCGCGGCCGGCAGACGTGCTGCGCATGGTGCTGCGCGAAGGCATGAAGCTCGCTGGCATCGGCCTCATCGTGGGGCTCGCGCTCGCTGTGGGCGTGACCAATCTGATTGCGAGCCTGCTGTTCGGCGTGAGCCCGCAGGACCCGCTGGTGCTCGGTGTGGTTGCAGCAGGATTGGGAGGCGTGGCGTTGCTGGCCTCTTACGTCCCAGCACGGCGCGCGACTAGGGTGGATCCGATGATTGCACTGCGATACGAGTAGGAATCGGGTCATTTGCGATTTGTGATCGCGTGATGGCGAAGGCGGAACTGAGTTGGTGCTTGTCGATCACAAAATCACCAATCGCAAATCACAAATTCACGAGTCACAAGTCACGAGTCACGAATCACGAGTCATGGAGGCGGCAATGGAAAGACTCTGGCAGGACGTGAAATACGGCGCGCGGATGCTGGTGAAATCACCGGGATTCACCATCGTGGCGGTGCTGACCCTCGCGCTCGGCATCGGCGCCAACACCGCGATCTTCAGCGTGGTGGAAGCGGTGCTGCTGCGCCGCTTGCCCTTCCAGCAGCCGGAGCAGTTGGTCTACGTGTGGGAGCACAACTTCCAGCGCGGCCGCAAGTCCAACGTGGTGGGCCCGGCCAATTACATGCGCTGGCGCGAGCGCAACCAATCCTTTGAAAGTCTCGCCGCCTTTGCCGAATGGACCGCGAACGTCACCGCGCCGGGCGAGCCGGAGCGCGTTCCCGCCGGCGTTGTTACGGTCGACTTTTTCTCCACGCTGGGAGTGCGTCCCATGCTCGGCCAGGTGTTCGGCCCGCAGCACGGCGTGCACGGCAGCGCGGATAACGACACGGTGATCCTCAGCCACGGCTACTGGGCGCGCCGCTTCGGCACCGATCCCGGCATTGTCGGAAAGAAGATCAATCTCAGCGGCCAGCCGCAGACCGTGATTGGCGTGATGCCGCCGGATTTTCGCAGCCTCATGCAGGTGGATCTGTGGATTCCCATCGCGCTGCGCCAGGAGCATCGCGACGCGCGCGGCCGCTGGATGACCGTGGTGGGCCGCATGAAGCCCGGCGTGACCCGCGACGCCGCGCAGGCCGAGATGAGCGTGCTCGCCAGCCAAATCGAAAAGGAGCTGCCCGACTTCACGCAAGGCTGGGGCGTGAATGTGGTGGTGCTGCACCAGCATTTGGTCGGCGACATGCGCCCGGCGCTGCTGGTGTTGTTTGGCACCGTGGCCTTCGTGCTTTTGATCGCGTGCGCCAATGTGGCCAACCTGGCGCTCGCGCGGGCCAGCGCGCGCATGCGTGAACTTGCCGTGCGCACGGCCATGGGCGCGCCGCGCGGCCGTCTGGTGCGGCAGATGCTCACGGAAAGCGGCCTGCTCGCGCTGGCCGGCGGCGTCGCGGGCGTGTTGCTTGCGGCATGGTTGTTCGACGGCCTGGTTTCGATTCTTCCGCCGACCCTCGGCAACTTCACCGATGTGCGATTGAGTCCCGCCGTATTCGCGTTTTCCTTCGCGCTCACGCTGGCCACCGCCGTATTGTTCGGCACGTTTCCGGCGCTGGCGGCCACCCGCGGCAATTTGCAGGACTCGCTGAAGGAAGGCGGCACGGGCGCAGGCATCAGCGGCGGCTCGAAGCGGCTGCGCAGCGCGCTGGTTGTGAGCGAGGTCGCACTGGCGCTGGTGTTGCTCACGGGCGCCGGCCTGCTGATGAAAAGTTTCGCGCGGCTCACCAGCGTGGATCCGGGATTCGACGCCGGCAACGTGCTGAGCGTTCAGGTTTCGTTGTCGGGCGAAAACTACCGCGAGCGCCCGGCGCAAATCTCTTTCTACGACCGCGCGCTGGAAGGCATCCGCAGCATTCCCGGCGTCGAGTCCGCCGGCGCGATGAGCTGGCTGCCCTTCGGCCGCGGGTCGGCCACCAGCTATCGCATCGTGGGCGAACCGGTGCCGATGGCGGGACAGGAGCCTGCGGCCGACGTGCGCGTGATTACCACCGGCTTGCTCGAGGCCATGCGTGTCCCGCTGGTGCGTGGCCGCGCGTTCACCGACGCTGATTCCATCGATGCACCCAAGCGCGTGCTCATCAACGAAACGCTGGCGCGCGAACACTGGCCCAGCCAGGATCCGCTAGGCAAGCGCATCGCCATGAGCTGGGGCGAGGAGATCGAAGCGGAAGTAATCGGCGTTGTCGGAGATGTGCGGCTCGCCGCGCTCGATACCGTGCCGCGCGCCACGTTGTACTGGTCGCAGGCACAGCTTACCAACAACTTCATGGCCATGATGATTCGCTCGCGTCTGGATGCCGCCGGCCTGGGCACTGCTGTGAAATCGAAAATTGCGGCGATTGATCCGGAGTTGCCGGTGGCGCGGATTCAACTGCTCGATCAAGTAGCCGCGGATTCCGTGCAGTCGCAGCGCTTCAGCCTTCTGCTGCTGGGGCTATTCGCGGCGCTGGCGCTGACGCTGGCCTCCGTGGGCATCTACGGCGTGCTGGCCTATGCGGTAGAGCGGCGCACGCGCGAAATCGGCATCCGCATGGCGCTCGGCGCGCAGCGCGGCGACGTGGTCAGCCTGGTGCTCCGCTATGGCGGCTTGCTGGCCGCCACCGGGCTCGGCATCGGCCTGCTGGCGGCGTTTGGCTTGACGCGCTTCCTCGAAACCATGCTTTTCGAGGTCAGCACCACCGACCCGGCCACGTTCGCAGGCGTGGCCCTATTGCTCGCCGCCGTTGCGCTGCTGGCATGCTGGATTCCCGCCCGCCGCGCAACCAAGGTCGATCCAATTGTGGCGCTCAGGTACGAATGAGGAAGCGCGTCATTTGCGATTGGTGATCGGGTGATTGCGAAGGCAGGACTGAGTCGGTGGTCGTAAATCGCTAAATCGCCAATCGCAAATCGCCAATTGACGAGTCACAAGTCACGAGTCACAAGTCACGAATCACGAGACACGGAGAGACAACGATGGAAACAATGTGGCAGGACATCAAGTACGGCGCGCGCATGCTGACGAAGAGTCCCGGCTTTACGCTGGTGGCACTGCTCACGCTCGCCCTGGGCATCGGCGCGAACACCGCGATTTTTTCGCTCACCGATCAAATTCTGTTGCGCCCGCTGCCCGTGCCCAACCCGCACGAACTGGTCGTGCTGCGCTCGCCCGGGCCAATGTCCGGCAGCGTCTCCTGCGATGGCGACTGCCCGTCATCGTTCTCCTACCCCATGTTCAAAGCGCTGCGCGAGAAGCAAGAGGGCGCCGACCTGCTCGGACGCTTCAAAGTTTCACTCGACGTTGCCGTAGACGGGCAGGCCGAGCGTGCCGAGGGCGAAATGGTGAGCGGAAACTATTTTGAGGCGTTGCAAGTGCCGCCCGCGCTCGGTCGCACGTTCAGCATGCAGGACGAAGGCGCGGTTGGCTCCAATCCCGTCGCGGTGTTGAGCTTCGCCTACTGGCAGCGCCGCTTCGGCGGCAGCCCGGCCGTGCTGAATAAGAATGTGGTGATCAACGCCACCAGCATGACCGTCGTCGGCGTGGCCCGCGAAGGCTTCTATGGCGTGCAAATCGGCGACAAGAGCGACGTGTTTGTGCCGCTCTCGATGACGCCCATGATGATCAAAAACTGGCAGGGTCTCGACAAATGGAATTACTACTGGATGGCGATTCTCGGCCGGCTGAAGCCAAGCGTGCCGCGCGAGCAGGCGCAAGCCGCGATGGCCGTCGTTTACAAAGGCCTCCTTGAAGAGCAGCTCGCAAATACCAAGTCCGACTGGGACGCCGAGAGGCGGCAGCGGTTCGTAAGCAAGCCGCTCGAGCTGAACGCCGGCGCCGGCGGGCGCCCGATCATGCAGAATGACGCACGCGAAGGCCTGATGATGATGATGGTGATGGTCGGGTTGGTGCTGTTGATCGCGTGCGCCAATGTGGCCAACTTGCTGGTGGCGCGCGGAGTAGCGCGGCAGCGTGAAGTGGCCGTGCGGCTGGCGATTGGCGCGTCACGCTGGCGGCTCATGCGGCAGTTGCTCGCGGAAAGCGTTTTGCTGGCGCTGGCCGGCGGCGTGGCCGGGCTGTTGGTGGCCTTCTGGACGGTGGATGCGCTGCTGGGCGCGATGTCGGCCAACATGGATGTAACCGGGTTCGCCTCGGGTATCGACGCGCGCATCCTCACCTTCAACATGGCGCTGGCGCTCCTCACCGGAGTGCTCTTTGGGTTCTTGCCGGCGTTGCAGACTACCCGTCCCGACTTGATCGGGACGCTTAAGGATCAAGGCACGGGCAGCACCGGCGGAGCTACGCACACGCGGTTGCGCAAAATACTGGTGGTGTCGCAAATTGCTATGACCTTGCTGCTGCTAACTGTCGCCGGGCTCTTCGCCAAAAGCTTTTATGGGTTGACAAAGCAGGACCTGGGCATCAAGCCCGACCACATCCTCACCTTTTCGATTGCGCCGGAGCGGGGCGGTTACACCCCCGAGCGCACCCGCGCCTTCATTGATCAGTTGCGCGAATCGCTGAGCGCCGCGCCGGGTGTGGTTGCCGCCGGTACGGCTATGGTTCCGATTATTTCTGACAATACTTGGGGGTCCAACTTCACCCCGGAAGGATACACGCCCAGGGACGAAGAAAAGCTCCACGCCATTCAGAACTGGGTGAGCCCGGGATACTTCACCACTGTCGGCATCCCGCTGATGGCGGGACGCGATTTTAGCGAGCAGGATGGGCGCGCGGGCGAGAAGGTCATCATCGTGAATGAATCCCTGGCCGCCCGCTACTACCCCACCGGCGCGGTCGGCCGCAAGTTTGCCTGGGGCGGCGGCGACAACGTGAAGTTTGAGCACACCATCATCGGCGTGGTTCGGGACAGCAAGCACGCGGGCGTGAAGGAAGAAGCGCAGCCCTTCTCCTACGAGCCGTACACGCAGCGCGACGGCCTCGGAAGGACCACAGTCTACCTGCGCGCGATGGGCGACCCTGCCGCGCTCGCCAACACCGTGCGCCAGCAAGTGCAGCGGCTGGACGGGAATTTGCCCGTCTACGACCTGCGCACGCTGCAAAACGTGATTGAACGCAACCTGATCGCCGACCAGTTGCTGATGACCCTCACCGTCAGCTTTGGCCTGCTGGCCGCCGCGCTGGCCGCGCTGGGCATCGCCGGCGTCATGATGTTCACCGTCGCGCGCCGCACGCGCGAGATCGGCATCCGCATCGCGCTGGGCGCGGGCGCCGGCCATGTGCACTGGATGGTAC